>NZ_JAEQCI010000129.1:0-15527 GCF_020738565.1 Microcoleus sp. PH2017_12_PCY_D_A
GATTGTGGCAGTTAGCAAGGTGGGAATCATCAAGACTCCGAACCAACCTACATAAATGCGGTTGTCGGTGCTGGTGACCCAGTTGCAAAACTGCGACCAGATATTAGCGCTTTCGCGCTGCTGTAAGGTGGCTGTCATGGTTTTATGATTGCTGTATTTGGTTTTCAATGTTCGGATGATGTCTCTATTATTAACGGTACTGTTAAGGTTTGTAAAGGCCTGTAACGACAGCTTAACTGATGGGCGTCATTAGGAAAGCTGATGAAACGATAGAGAGGCGAAAAAGCCCATTATTGATGCTGGAACCCGCACGCGAGCCCGTTGCGGACTTTGGTGCAAGATGCCAGATTGATGCTGTAGGGGCAATCCCTCGCAGTTGTCGCAATGTATATATAGTGTTTTGTAGGGGACATCTTCTCCGTGGTAGCCGCGCGCGATCGGGATGCGGCGCTGTGTCTGAGCTTGGAAAATTGCCAAAAGAATATAGATGCGGGGCGGGGAATGCCAGTCTGAAGGGGACTCAGCGCGTTTTAAACAGCTTGTTACTCAAGTCATATATCATAAAAATGCTGTAGCAGTTGGGCGTGTAAGGCCGCTCGATCGGGGCAGCGTTCGATCGACTATTCAACTCGCGCGATCGCCAATCTAGGGCACTGAGCGTTAATTAATAGTTATCAAACCCTCAGAGCAAATCCTGTCTAAAGTTGGTTGAAAAAAAATTAAATTGAGTTAATACTTATCAAAATAAACAACTATCAATACTTAATAAACTAACCACAAGAGAGTTAAACCCATGTCAGAAAATTACGTAGGATTAGATACAGAAGATTACGAGTCCCTCAAAATTGAGGTAGAAACCCTCAAAGCGCGCGTTGCCGAACTAGAGTCTGCCTCAAAACCCGAACCCGCTATAGTTGCCAAACAAAAGGCGCTATTTGCTGTAGTGACCAAAATTCGCGAGTCGTTAGACTTAGATATTATTTTTCAATCAACCGCTCGGGAAGTGCGACAACTCCTGAATGCCGATCGAGTAGCAATATTTCAATTTTACCAGGATTCAGGATTTGACGACGGCGAATTTGTGTCAGAAGACGTGCTGCCAGAGTTTGATTCCGCAAAAGCTGTAAAGGTACACGACCACTGCTTTGGAAAACAATATTCACTGCGGTATCAGCAAGGAAGAATTCAGGCAGTAAATGATATCTATAAAGCCGGATTGAGCGATTGCCATATTGCTATTCTTGCCCAGTTTCAGGTAAAAGCCAACTTAATCGTACCTTTAGTCAAAGGCAAGAAACTTTGGGGATTGCTCTGCATTCACCAATGTCGCGCCCCGCGCCAGTGGCAGCAAGATGAAATTGACTTTGCCAGTCAAATTGCGGTGCATTTAGGAATAGCAATACAGCAAGCAAAACTTTTAGATGAAGCTCATAGACGGTCAACAGCACTCCAAACTACTCTAGAGGAGCAATTGCGAAAACGCACAGAAGAGCTGGTTAAGGAAGCAGACCGAGAACGAGCCATAACTCGGATGATTGACAAGATCCGCCAAACCTTAGATATGGAAACAATTTTCCAGACAGCAGCGACAGAAGTGCGGAAACTTTTGAATGTCGATCGCATTGCCATTTATCAATTCCGTGAAGACTATTTTGGCGACTTTATCTTTGAATCTGAATCCGGTAACTGGCCGAAATTGGTAGGCAGCGGCTGGGAAGACCCCTACTTAAACGAACACCAAGGAGGTCGATTCCGGTGTGCGGAAACCTTTATCGCTGACGATATCTATAATGCCGGCCAGAGCGATTGTCACATAGAAGCTTTAGAATATTTTGGTGTCAAATCCTGTGCGGTAGTTGCGATTTTTAAAGGAGAGAAACTCTGGGGATTGCTCAGTGCCTTTCAACACACAGGCGCGCGTCACTGGGAAGACACAGAAGTAAAGTTGCTGAATCAAATTGCCACTCATTTGGGCGTGGCTTTGCAGCAATCCGAGTACCTAGAACAAATACAGTTTCAAGCAAAACAACAGGCGAAAGCAGCCGAACAGGAACGCACATTAACTAGAGTAATTGAACGGATTCGCCAGACGCTAAATATTGACAAAATATTTAGCGCTACAACTCAAGAAGTACGGCAAATTCTCAATTGCGATAGGGTTGGAGTTTACCGTTTTTTTCCCAACTGGAGCGGGGAATTTGTCTCGGAGTCGGTAGCCGAAGGTTGGATACCTTTAGTAACTGATAAAATTAAAACAGTCTGGCAAGATGATTATTTGCAAAAAACTGAGGGTGGCAGGTATCGCCATCAAGAAATTTTTGTAGTTGATGACATCTATAAAATTGGTCACTCTCCATGTCATATCGAAATTCTAGAACAAATTCAAGCCAAAGCATATTGTGTAGCGCCTGTTTTTGTGGGGGAAAATCTCTGGGGTTTGCTAGCAGCTTACCAGAACTCGGGCCCCCGTGAGTGGGAAGCGGGAGAAGTGAGGTTGCTGGCTCAGGTTGGCAGTCAATTGGGAGTAGCTATGAACCAAGCAGAATTGCTCGATCGCACTAAAAAGCAGTCCTGGGAATTGCGGACGACTTTGGCAGACTTAAATGCGATCGTTGACAATTTGGCTGACGGGTTATTAGTCACGGACATAGAAGCTAAAATTACCAGGTTTAACCCTGCCCTGCTGGCGATGTTTGAATTAAAAGATGTTGACCTGAAGGGAAAAAAAGTATCCGAAATCTTTCCTAAAAAATTAGCAAAATTGGTCGAGGCGACAGAGCACCGAGAGGGAGAAATTGTGACGCTGGAAGTGGAACTCGGAAATAGCAGGATCGGTCAAGCTTTAGCGACAACTATTCTGAAAGAAGCGGTGAAAGATGAAGCCGATCGCTCTCTCGGTTCGGTGATTTTGATTAGAGATGTGACGGTGGAACGAGAAGTTGACCGAATGAAAACTGATTTCCTGGCGACAGTTTCTCACGAACTGCGGACGCCTTTAACTTCGGTTTTGGGTTTTGCTTCGCTGATTAAAGAAAAACTAGAAGAAGTGATTGTCCCCGGAGTCGCATCGGAAGACAGAAAAATCAAAAAAGCTTTAAATAAAGTTGCAGATAATATTAACATTATTGTGTCAGAAGCTGAACGGCTGACATCTTTGATTAATGATGTTTTGGATATTGCTAAGATGGAAGCGGGTCGTGTTGAATGGCAGTTACAGCCGACAAATCCAGTGCAAATCTTAAAACAGGCGATCGCCGCTACGTCATCTTTATTAGAAAAGAATAATTTAAAGTTGATTAAAGATTTTAGTCCTGGACTGCCGCAGGTATTAGTAGACCGGGATCGCATGGTTCAAGTAGCGATCAATTTAATCTCGAATGCAGTCAAGTTCACAGAATCAGGTTCTGTCACCTGTCGGGCAAGAGTAGAGGGTGACGAGCTGGTTATTAGCATTATCGATACTGGCATCGGCATTGCACCAGAAGACCAAAGCAAAGTTTTTGAAAGATTTAAACAAGTGGGAGATATCCTGACCGAAAAGCCTAAAGGCACTGGCTTGGGGCTGCCAATTTCTAAACAAATCGTTGAACACCACGGCGGTAGAATTTGGCTAGAAAGCGAGTTAGGCAAGGGCAGCACTTTTTCCTTTAGTATACCGCTAGTTAAAAATATTGAGCCGGTGGAAAAATGCAAAATTATCAATGATTTAATCGGTCAACTGAAACAGCAAGTGCTCAGCAGAACTCCGCTCGGCGTTAAAAAAGGCCAGCAAATTTTAGTTGTTGACGATGAGCCTAATATCCGAGAGATGTTGAGGCAGTCACTGGAACAAGAAGGATATAAAGTCGCGGAGGCAATTAACGGTAGAGATGCTATTTGTAATGCTAAAGCAGTCAAACCGGATCTGATTATTTTAGATGTAATGATGCCTCACATCGACGGTTTTGATGTGGCGGCAGTTCTCAAAAATGACCCTGAAACTCGGGGGATTCCGATTATCATCGTATCCCTGACTCAAGACAGAGAAAGGGGCTACCGTTTGGGGGTCGATAGCTATTTTACCAAGCCTATAAATGTAACGGTACTTTTAAAGGAGATCGGCTTGCTCCTGCGGCAAGGGATGTCAAATAAAAAGGTGTTGGTGGTTGTTAGCCAGGGTTCTACTCTCAAAACTTTGTCGGATGCTTTGGTTTTTCAGGGATATAATGTGATCGAGGCATCTGATGGTCGAGAATGCCTGGATCGAGTTAGAGCGATGGAGCTGGATTTAATTATTATTGACGAAGCGTTATCTCAAGAGCAAGAATTGGTCAAAAAATTGCGGCTTACTAAGGGCTTGGAAAATGTATCCATAATTGTTTTTGGAGATATTGCCGAGGATAACGGGCTGAGCAAACACATTCATGGGGAATTGTTGTGAAAAAAGTTTTAATTGTGGATGACGAACCGAATATTCTGATTTTGATGGAGCAGGCTCTAGAAAAGTTGGAAGATGAGGATGATGTAGAGTTGCTGACTGCGAGAGATGGAGTTGAGGCATTGAACAGAATTAAGGAAGAAAAGCCGGATTTGGTTTTTCTCGATGTGATGATGCCGAAAATGAGCGGGTTAGAGGTATGCAATACGGTTAAAAATGAACTAGGTATGGAGGACATTTACATTATTATGTTGACAGCTAAGGGACAAGAATATGATAAGCAAAGCGGTATGGCTGTGGGGGCAAATCTTTATATGACTAAACCTTTTCGCCCGAAAGAAGTGCTGGTCAAAGCTAGGGAAATTCTGGGTTTGACTGCACAGGTGTAGGGAGAGGTACGCAATCAATTAACAAGAATAGTCTTGGGTTTTTGGTCGTTGGTTCCCCCGCCCAAAAACGGGTACAATCCCCCGCAGGACTGTCGTGGAGAGCCACAAATTTTAGACGCTAGTTCCTGCTCCCAGATTCTCTGCGCTGCAAGTAAATCTAAAATCTAAAATCTAAAATCGACTGGCTGGTTAAAAATTAATGACTAACGATCGCTTATTCAAGACCAATAGCAAAGTAAATGGTTCGTATCAATCTCAAAAAATTGATTTCTAAGAAAGATTTGCGGGTGGTTATTGAGGGCGCGCTTGGTGTTTTAGACGCTCCGATCGCTATTCGGAATGTTGAAGGAACTATCTTATTTGGGGAAGACTGTCAGACCTCCTTCAATAGCTATCCTATCATCCTAGCCGATGAAGTTATCGGTTACGTAACGGGAACTCAAAAAGCCGCATTTATTGCCGATATGCTGAGTTATGCGGCCAGCGCCGACTTGGGTGTAAGAACTTTGGCTGTTGATACTTTAGATAAGTACGAAGAAGTTAATTTTTTGTACGATTTTTCTAGCAAAATAGCTACTTGTTTGGGAGTTGCTGAAGTTAGTAAGTTGGTAGTAAATGAAGCTAAAAAATTGATTGAATCTACGAATATTTCAGTCATGCTAATGAATAAAAAAATAGGGAAGCTGGAGATAATTTCTGCCAGGGGTAAAGAGTATAACTGCAAAACAAAAATTGGCCCCAATATAGGGATAGCAGGTCATATTCTTGTTTCTGGCAAAGCTGAAATAGTCAATGATGTCTTGTCCGATCCGAGATATGTTCTGGGAGACAATGAGATGCGTTCTATGATTTGTGCGCCTCTGACAACGCAGAACGGTACGATCGGCGTGATCAATATTAGTCATAACGAACTTGTCAACTATACGGCACAGGATTTAAAATTATTTACGGCTTTGGCATCGCAAGCGGCGGCGGCGATCGAGAATGCGCTTTTACATGAAAGTAAATTGAAGGAAGAACGGATTAAAAATAATTTGGAAAGATACCTTTCTCCCCAGGTGGTGCGAGCAGTTATCGAAGCTAAAGGAGATATTTCTATGAATCCGACTAAGCGAAATCTAACGGTTCTTTTTTCGGATATTAGAGATTTTACTACTAAGTGTGAAGAGCTGCCTGCTGAAAAAATAGTGATGTATTTAAATGAGTATTTTACGGAGATGGTAGAGGTAATTTTTAGTCATGAGGGTACTGTGAATAAGTTTGTGGGAGATATGATTGTGGCAATGTTTGGGGCGCCTTCGGAGGTGGCAGATCGCGAAAGGAAGGCGATCGAAACTGCGATCGATATGCAGCGCCGGATCGGGAGGATGTCGGTGCCTTGGATTACGGATAATTTTCTGACTGGTATTGGCATTAGTTCGGGGGAGGTGGTTGTGGGCAATATTGGTTCGCCGCAGCACATGGACTATACTGCGATCGGGGATGAGGTGAATATTGCATCTAGGTTGCAGTCAATGGCTGAGGGAGGACAAATTTTGGTTAGCGACAGTGTGTACAGCGCTACTAAAGATATGTTTGAGTTTAGGAAAATTGGCTCTGTGATTGTTAAAGGTAAGAAGAAAGCTGTCGAAACTTTTGAGGTGATTTATCATAAATGAAGTTCGGCAACGGATTGTGTAACGGATGTAACGGATGTAACGGATGTAACGGATGGAAGAAGGAAGAAGAAGGAAGAAGGAAGGCTTTAGTTATCGTCGCGAGAGAAGGAAGAAGGAATTTATACAAGCATCGACACCAAGGAAATCATGGGGTTTTGCAGTCTTGTCTGTTTATTTGCTACACTAGAGGTTGCGCTCTGTCAATAAACCTTAGATTTATGCACAGGTTATTAACTGGGAAACTGCGGGTAGACTGTTTAACAATACCGATCGCGAATCTTCCAGCAAATCTATCGGGTACTAAAATTGTACAGCTTACTGATTTTCATTATGACGGGGTGCGGCTGTCGGAATGGTTGCTATTCGAGGCGATTGCCGCGGCTAATGAAGCGGAACCAGACTTAATTTTTTTAACCGGAGACTTTATTACCTACGATCCGGCGCCTATTTACGGTTTGGTGCAGCGATTGAAAAACTTGCAAAGTCGGGTGGGAATTTACGCTGTTTTGGGGAATCACGACCACTATTTCCCTGGGGCAAAAATAGAGGTGGCTAATGCTTTAAATAGCGTCGGGATTGGGGTTTTGTACAATGAAGCTATTTATCCTTTGGGGTCTGAGTTGGCTTTAGTTGGGTTGGCGGATTTTTGGTCGGGCGATTTTGCACCGTCGCCTGTAATGGCATCAATAAATCCGGCGATTCCTCGGATTGTCTTGTCTCACAATCCTGATACTGCTGAACATCTGCAAAAGTGGCGGATTGATTTGCAGTTTTCTGGGCACACTCACGGCGGTCAAATTGTGATTCCCGGTATCGGGCCTTTGTATGCTTGGGTGAGAAAAATTGGCTATTTGATTCCTCCAAAAATCCGAAAGTTTCTTCCTTTTGTGTCGGCTTGCGATCGGGTAGTTAGTCACTGGGAATGGGCTAGCGGTTTGCATCGGGTTGGGAGTAATTTGTTGTACGTTAATCGCGGTTTGGGTACTTATGCGCCGGGGAGGTTATTTTGTCCGCCGGAGGTGACGGTAATTACTTTGGTTTGTCAAGATTCCTAGGGGATGATTTAGGAGTAAATTTTCACGATAACAGATAATACTTGTACAAAACTAGCCCTGGTTTTTGCGAAAGTAGATAACTTTATATACGCGGAATGTGCGCGGTGCGCACCCTACAAGATGAATTTTATGGGCAATTCCTATTATGTTTAATTGGCTTCTGCAAAGCGATAGCCTCTGCCGTAAACTGTGTGAATTAGGACTGATTCGCTAGGGGCTTCTATTTTGCGCCGCAGCAGGCGAATTTGAGCTGCTAATACGTTGCTGCTGGGTTTTTCTGTTTCACTCCACAAGTATTGGTGGATTTGTTCGTGTGTTAGTATTTGACCGGGATGGCGCATTAGGTATTCTAATAGTTGACATTCTTTTTCTGATAGGTCGATTGTTCGATCGCCCCGATAGGCTATTTGGTTGTCGTAGTCTAGCTGTAAGTCTGCGACTTGCAGCCGCCCGACGGCTACTTCGGGGTCAAAAGTAGGAGGGCGCCGCAGCAAGGCGCGGACTCTGGCTAGGAGTTCTCGCAGTTCAAATGGCTTGACTAGATAGTCGTCTGCGCCTGCGTCGAGTCCTTGTACGCGATCGTCTAGGGTGTCTTTGGCGGTGAGAAATAGGACTGGTGTGTTCTTTCCTTGCGATCGCAATTGCTGACAAATTGCTAATCCGGTTTGTCTCGGTAGCATCCAATCCAAAATTAGCAAATCGTAATTTCCCTGCATTGCTAAATTGCTGCCAGTTGCGCCGTCAAATGCCACATCAACGGTATAACCTTCGCGGCTTAAAACTCGACTCAAAGGGTCAGTCAACTCAACTTCATCATCAACTAAAAGAATCCGCATTCTGATTTGAGATTTGAGATTTGAGATTTGAGATTTGAGCATGAATTACGTAAAGCTTGCAGACAAGCAGGTTGTGTAGGGCAAACTCTCCGCGGTTGCCCATCTGTGGTGAGGTTGCGATCGCTTTCCTAGGTTAAGTAAACTGATTTTTGCTAGATTTTAAGATGTGGAATACTTTCGGATTCGCTGCAAGCTGCTGCTAGCCATTCCTGCATTGCAGGTAGTGCCAACAGCGCATCAGCATAAGCTTGTGCTTGTGCATCTAATTTGACTTCGTAGGTGACAAAACGCATGACAACCGGGGCAAACATAGCGTCAGCAATTGTGAATTGTCCGAACAGCATATCGCCGCCTGTTCCGAATTTTTGGCGGGATTCGCGCCAAATGGCAAAGATGCGATCGATCTCTGCTTCGACACCGGGAGTCATTCCTTCTCCCGGATAGCGGTTGCGGCAGTCCATAGGCATATTTTCGCGCAGATTTTGGAAGCCTGCGTGCATTTCGGCGCAGATGGAACGGGCGATCGCCCTAGCTGCTATATCCGCCGGCCACAAATCATTAGCAAAGCGTTCTGCAACGTACTCGCAAATTGCTAAAGATTCCCACACTTTCAAGTCGCCATCAATTAAAACTGGCACCTTTCCCGAAGGAGAATAGCGCCGAATTTCCCCATGGGTTGTCGGCCCGTCTAGGGGGATTCTCACTTCGGCAAAATCTAGTCCAGCTTGTTTCATCGCCAGCCAAGGACGCAGCGACCAAGACGAATAATTTTTGTTGCCGATTACCAGAGTCAATTTGGTCATAGTTTTGCTTTCAGCTATCATCTATTGAGCAGACAATCGTTAATAAAATCCGATGTAACTCAGCCTCAATACAATATATTATACACAAACACAATTATTAGCAATACCTGAACTTGTTTTAATATTTGTACAATTTGTGCTATGGTGGTTGAGGAAAAAGCTGTTTCCGCTCGGGCAGCGCCGATTCCGCATCCCAAATTCAGCAATTTAGAATTTCAAATCAATATGATTACCGTAGCACTTCCCAAAGGCGGACTGTTAGGAGATAGCATTCGACTGTTTAAATCCGTTGGATTAGACTTCAGTGCTTTTCTCGATTCCTCTAACCGCCAACTTCAA
The DNA here is from genome assembly GCF_020738565.1 of Microcoleus sp. PH2017_12_PCY_D_A. Lineage (NCBI taxonomy): Bacteria > Bacillati > Cyanobacteriota > Cyanophyceae > Oscillatoriales > Microcoleaceae > Microcoleus > Microcoleus sp. PH2017_12_PCY_D_A. Next base: position 9,498 of record NZ_JAEQCI010000129.1, read on the forward strand.
ATTTATGACACTACCGGAACGGCAAAAGCTTTGCTAGTAAGGACGCACGACGTGCCGGTTTATGTGGAATACGGCCAAGCTGATTTGGGGATTGCGGGTTATGATGTTTTGCGGGAAAAAACTCCAAAAGTTGCGAATTTAATTGATTTAAATTTTGGCAAGTGCCGGCTGTCGGTGGCGGTAAAGGAATCTAGTTCTTATCGGCGCAGTGTGGATTTGCCTCCTCACGGTAGAGTTGCTTCTAAGTTCGTACACTGTGCGAGAGAATATTTTCATAATTTGAATTTGCCGGTGGAAATTGTGCCGCTTTACGGTTCTGTGGAGTTGGGGCCGATTACGGGTATGTCGGAGGCGATTGTGGATTTGGTTTCGACTGGCAAAACTTTGCGGGAAAATGGTTTGGTGGAAATTGATGTTTTGTTTCAAAGTTCGGCTTATTTGATCGGTCATCCTTTGAGTTATCGTTTGAATTCGGGCGGGGTTAATGAGTTGATCGGGAAGTTGAGAGAGCAGGTTTTGACTGCTGTTTGAGCCCAACTAAATTCGAGTTATTTCATAGGTTCGTAGTAAGGACTTTAGTCCTTATTGGTGCGAACTCAAGTTAGAATGTTCTCATAGGTTCGTAGTCAGGACTTTAGTCCTTATTGATACTGAGACTGAGGACTGAAGTCCTCACTACGAACTTCAAGAGAGGACTGAAGTCCTCACTACGAACTTCAAGAGAGGACTGAAGTCCTTACTACGAACTTCAAGAGAGGACTGAAGTCCTTACTACGAACCTTTTTAGGACTGAAGTCCTTACTACGAACCTTTTTAGGACTGAAGTCCTCACTGCGAACGGGTTTTATTTAGCTCATTTCTGAGCTGATATTTGCAGGTATAAGACCTAGTTTTTCCTGGCATTTTTCTATATAAAAACTGACGACTGTATCAGCGGGGTTTTGTTCGATTAGTTGCTGAAAATATCCCAAGGCGGCGACAAATCTTTCGGATTGCCATCCTTGAATTCCTTTGTCAAATAAAGTCTGGGTAAGCTGTTTTGCCTCACAGTCTGGACTTGAGGCGGGCCAGATTTCGTAGATTTCAATGGCTTGCTGTTTGCCGCGCGGCGTTACTCGATCGATCCAGCGATAATAATAGTTGTTGCTGGGCGAATGGCTGTCGGCTGCTGTTGCGCGAGAAGCAGAAATCATACTCTCCGGTGTTTCGGCTTCCAAGTCGCACTTTAATAATAGACTTTCTTTTGAGTTTGAGTTCGGACTTATGCTATTTAGAAATTCTCTCGCATGAACGATCGCATTTTCGCTAACAATTATTTGACAGCCGTATATTTTGGTTAAATTTTCTAACCGAGAAGCTGTATTTACCACATCGCCGATGACTGTAGAGTCCATCCGGCGATCGGAACCCAAGGTGCCGATCATGCCGATACCTGTGTTAATTCCAGTACCGATATTGACGGGATATTCTAAATTGTATTTGTGGCGCTCGGCATTAAATTCCTGCAAACTTTCTTGCATTGCTACTGCGGCTTCGATCGCATTTATAGCGTGAGAATGCGGTTGGTCAAATACTGCCATGATAGCATCGCCTAGGTATTTGTCAATAAACCCGCCGTGGGATGTGATGCAATGGTTCATTTTCGTAAAAAAAGCGTTCAACCATTCAAAGGTTTCGCGTGCTTCTTGAGATTCGGCGATCGCAGTAAACCCCCGAATGTCGCAAAATAAAATAGTCAGCTCTTCTTCTGTGACATTGCCCAACTGAATTGATTCTATCCCTTGCGGCGCAATGCGTTCGAGAAGCTGTTCCGGGACAAATAGGTGAAATTTTTCGGAAAGATATTCGTTAGCCTCCCAGGCGGCGGCGATTTGGCGCTTGCTTTGCTCTCTGACTTGCTGGTTGAATTGGGAAGATACAGCTTGCGATCGCATTTGGCTCAACTGCAAAATATTTTCCACTTTCGCTAACAGCAAGCGACTGTTAAAAGGCTTTGTTAAATAATCATCGGCCATCATTTCTAACCCTGTGAGGCGAGAAGTCTCGTCATCGAGGGCAGTCAAAAAAATTACCGGTACAGTTTGCAATGCGGTATCATTCCGCAGGATCTCGCACACATCAAAACCGTCCATATCCGGCATCATAATATCTAGTAAAATTAAATCCGGTCGAGATACACGGGCGAGGGAGAGGGCTTCATCCCCACATAGCGCTGATACTGTGGCGTATCCTTTCATCTGCAATAATTCTTCCAATAAAATCAGATTAGCTGGCTCGTCATCAACCAACATGATGCAGGGCGACTTGTTTGACATGGAATATGATATAATACATTGAATTTAGCTCTGGACTTTGGCGCGAGCAGCTCGAAACCTAGTAGATTCGTATATTTCTCGTTATTAAACTCGATAATTTTGGCAAGAACCGGGTTTCTGAAGCAAGTGCGCGCAAGTCCTACAGACATTTATCTACTATTGAGTCTAACCTTTTCAGTTATAACTTGTAATAAATGGCACTGCTGGAACTGCAAATAATTATTGTTAGTTGAGAAAAGAACGGACAGTAGCGATCGCCAAATTTAGATCCAGCGGCTTGCTCAAATAAGCAGAAGCGCCAGCTTCCAAACATCGATCGCAATCGCCAGCCATCGCCATCGCCGTCACCGCAATCATCGGTACCGACTCCCAGACAGGATTTGCTTTGACTCGGCGCATCAACTCAAACCCATCAACATCGGGTAACTGAATGTCCATCAAAATCAAATCTGGCAGCAATTCCGGCGCAGCAGAGGCGGCATGGATGCGATCGAGCATTGACGAACCATCCGCCAGAATCTCTACCCCGTAGCCCTCCAATTCCATCACCTCTGAAATTAACATTTGGTTAAAAGGTTGGTCTTCCACCACCAGAATCCGCTTGCTGCCAAGTGGTAATGCGATCGCAGAAGCAGGAACTAACTTAGCATCCAAAGCACAAGCAGCAAAGCTGCCCAATTCTTGACGCATCTCAGTCAAAGGCAGCCAAACGCGGAACAGACTGCCGCGATCGCAAACAGATTGAAAAGAAACAGTTCCCCCGTGCAATTCCGCCAGACGCTTAGTCAAAGCCAAACCCAAACCAGTACCTTCGTGGCGCCTAGTCAGGGAAGAATCCACCTGTTGAAAAGGTCGAAATAGCAAGTGCCAGCGGTCTTCAGGAATGCCAATACCGGAGTCTTTCACCTCCAAACAAAAGTAAGGAGTGCTGGCATTTACAGGAGAACGATCGGGGCGGTAGTCGCCCTCCATTTCACCGCCGTAGGCCAGACGCCCGCTGAGTTTAACTTGTCCCCGTTCGGGGGTAAATTTGATAGCGTTGGAAAGTAAATTAATCACAATTTGTCGCACTCGCCGTTCGTCGAGCAAAACTTTAGTAAGGCGGTAGTCGAGTTCTAAAGACAAAGCGATCCGCTTTTTATCTGCCCGCGGCTGAATCATTTTCAGACAGTCTGTGGCGAGTTCGTGAACGCGCACCGGCAGTAAATTTAGTTCTACTTTCCCCGCTTCAATTTTAGAAAGGTCGAGAATATCGTTGATTAGCTGCAACAAGTGCTGACCGCTTTTTTCGATCAGTTCTACATAGTTCACTTGTCGATCGCTCAAGTGTCCGGATGTTTGGCGCAGCAGCAAGTCAGAAAAGCCGAGAATGCTGTTGAGAGGCGTCCGCAATTCGTGGGACATCGAGGCTAAAAACTCGGATTTTAACTGAGAAGAATACTCTAATTGTTCGTTAACTTGGCGGAGGTTTTCTTGTGTCTGAGCCCGCTCGATTGCGGCCCCCAGAGTCCGACAAGCAGCCGTGAGCACTTCTTGGTGGAGGGAAGCTTGCAGTTTTTTGACGTTGCGCGACTCCAGCGTCAGCACTCCGATGATTTGGCCGTCGGTAGATGCGATCGGAAAAATGCCCAATTGTCCGATTCCCGGATGTCGAAATTGCGGCACAGCATTGGGATGTTCGGCATAATCATCGACAAACAAAGGTTTACCAGTTTCCACCACTTCCCACAGCAAACCGGTGCCGTAGGGAATACCTTTGTCGAGCAATTCTTGCATTTCGGCGGCCACTGGTTCCCCGTAACTAGCCAGAAATTGAGTTGAAACTTGGTTTGAAATCGCCGCTGCTTGCCGATCTTTTCCCTTACCGCTAATCACTTTCACATCTCCGAAAGCAGCATTCGTTGCTTCTACCAGATAGCTGAGGGCAAACTGACCTATTTCTTGCAAACTGTGAGAGTTTTGCAGGCGTTCAGTTAAGCCTAAAAGAAATGTCAGGCGCCTGACTTCTGCGTTCAAGCTAGCTTGGGAGTTTTGGTATACGGTAACGTCTCGAAAGGTAAACAGCCGCCCGCCGCTGTTGGTAATTGTGGCGAATACTTCCAAACAAACGGCATTGGATTGCTCGAAATAGAATGATAAACTTTCATCCTGAGATTTTTGCAGTGCTTGCTGAAACTGTTCCCACTGCTGAAGCGACAAGTAACCGCGATCGACAATTTCGGCAAACAACAAGTCGCACTTGGGCTTTGTGGCGAGCCATTCTGGAGATAGTGCCCAAGTCTCGGCCAATTTTTTGTTAAACAAAACTAAGCTGTCAGACGAGTCGAACAGAGCGATCGCATTGTCTACTTGGTTGAGTATCAGTTCTTGGTCTGCCCTCAACTGCTGCAAGTCTATCTCCATTTTTTCTGTGTCTGTAGTTCTTAGTTTCGTTGTCATAACTGTCTGCGGATATGGCAAGAGTTATTTTATAACCCTTTACTTAATTTGACATATTTTTAGGTTTTTGGGCAGTGAGGGCGATCGATCGACCTTGTGATCTGAGACACTTGCTGGTTGCGGAGGGCGAGGGGAGCGGTTTTTCTACTGCATCGGCTACAATATTAGATAGACCTTTTGAGTAAGTTTTGCAACAAGTGCGATCGACCTTTTCGAGTCAATTGTCTAAACGTGCGATCGACCTTTTGAGTAATTTTGTAACAAGTGCGATCGACCTTTTCGAGTCAATTGTCCAAACGTGCGATCGCCATTTCGAGTAATTGTCCAAACGTGCGATCGACCTTTCGAGTAATTGTCCAAACGTGCGATCGACCTTTTCGAGTCAATTGTCCAAACGTGCGATCGCCATTTCGAGTAATTGTCCAAACGTGCGATCGACCTTTTGACGAAATTGTCCAAACGGGCGATCGACCTTTCGAGTAATTGTCCAAACGTGCGATCGACCTTTTGACGAAATTGTCCAAACGGGCGATCGACCTTTCGAGTAATTGTCCAAACGGGCGATCGACCTTTCGAGTAATTGTCCAAACGGGCGATCGACCTTTCGGCTTGCATTGTGCAAAGCCGTGCGTGAAGCGCAGCTATCCCGAGCGTGAATCGAAATTTCGACTGGCATCACACACTTAAGTAAAACTACTTACATACAACACTTAGACTCACTTGAGCCAAGTTCGAGAGGAAATTGTATTTTTTGCGGCTGTCCAATTTTATAGTCAACCGCATACCATGTATAATGAGCGGCAACAATCTCTTTTAAAAAGCCCGTCAAGTTAACTGACACTCTTGTAAAAATTCTGTAAACTCTACTTTACCCTACCTACATATAAATACTCATATTGTGTAGATTGCAATGTTTTATCAACTTAAATTAAGCCTGAGTTACTTACTATTATAAGTTTTATTTATTAGTTAAATTTTTTAAGATAGTTTTTTTTTATAACTATTGCCAATCTATTTAATTACGCTTAGACTTATCCCATCGCTATGAATCTCTTCGTTCATTATCAGGGACATCAACGAGGAATAATTATGAACAGGCAAGAACACTACACTGATAAACATTGCTGCAACAAATATAATTACAGACCACCATCAAAGCTCGAACGCCATCAATTTCGTAGCAGTTTCTATCAAATAATGAGACCTCATCTGACTGGTGAGTATAAGTTGGAGTTTGTACCGCTGACGGAGAAGCAAATTGCCGAACAAGAAAGCC
>NZ_JAEQCI010000129.1:15612-18228 GCF_020738565.1 Microcoleus sp. PH2017_12_PCY_D_A
AAACTATTTTGGCTGATGATAATTGGGGCGGCGGTGTGGTTTTGGTTTGTTCGCTGATTGTCGGGTAGTTGAGAGGGCGAGATATGAAGTATTTTTTCCTATGGATGGTGGCTTTATTTCTGTCTGGGGTAATGGCATTGAACTATACTCCTCCAGCATTAATGGCTAATCAAGATACTGTACAGTTTCATTCCTCAGTTGACAGCAAAACTGACAGCTATATCGACCTCTCAATACCACAAATTTTACCGATTTCCGACAATAGTTTCCACCCTCAGACATCCGTACCACTTTCTACGGACAGAGTAGCTAACTTGGAGACAGGTAACAGGATAACTCGCTACTCTGTCAGTGGCGATCGCTGGGGTCGAGTTACAGTCAAGAATGCTACGACTGGACAGGTGATTCATAGCTTTCAAATGGATTATGGGGTGGTTGTTAGGGAGACTTTTTTCTTGGATGGTGGCAAGACTCTTGCTGCTTCGCAGAAAGACCATACTGTGTTCTGGGATTTGACAACAGAGAAAGAAATACGCCGTTTTCCTCAGAGGATTTATGGTTTTACTCACGATGAAACCAAGTTTTTCACTTTAAAAGAGCCAGATCTGATTCTTTCGCTATATGCCCATCCTAGTCTGAGTTCGATCTGTGAGTTGAAACCAAGCGGAGGTGAGGGCATTATGGATTTTTCCTTGTCTCCCAACGATCGGTTCCTTGTCGTTATGTTTGCCTCTAATTACCCAGAAAGTGATGAAAATTATCCCGGGGGAGACTCCAGTTACCGAACAAGCATTACCGTCAACCTTTTTAATCTCGAAACTTGTCAGGAAATTAAGGAGTTTGCACAAGCATTCAATCCGGGCATTAATACAGGTTATTTTTCACAAAATTCCAATTTTATCATTCTCGAAAAAACGTTTTTTTCTCGACCGGGATCCTCAGATTCTGGATTTGGTTCTTGGAGATTTAACTTGAAAACTTATCAAGTTGAAAAAATCAACTGATCGAATCATACTCACCTTACACATCTACCAAATATCATGAACAAACTGAATCTGTGCACAAGTTTCATAAATCTAGCTGGAACAACTGTCTTGCTTAATTCTTTGTTAAGTATGCCCGCTTGGGGAGCTAATCTTAAGGTTGGCGACTCTATCAATTTTGATGTTATTGTGAGAAATCAACAAATTGGAAAAGTAGATATAACTGTTGCTGAAAAAACGAACCAGCCAGATCAAGGCAGACAGGCGATTACAGGAGGTTTTAATGTTACTAATCAGCAAACACTAGGTCAACTTGTGAGTAGCCTCAATAGTCAATATAACTTGGGATTGGATCATTTCAACTGGTTTCAAATAGCGGAATTTTATCCGCCTATTCCTTTACCTAATACTATTAATCCTTTCATCGATCCTCCAAAAGGAGGTTTGGGCAAACAATGGGCAGATGACAGACCCTGGTATTATGATGAATATACACCTACTTCCGTCCCACCAGGAAAAATTTTCAACGCAACCAATCAACTAAGTGCTAAAGGCCCTAATACAAGTCAAAAATTGGGTTATTTGGATTCTCCTATCGATCGAGTAACACCAAACGCAACATTTAAGTTTCACACATTTCTCATCGGTGACTTTGGGAATAAAACTTATGACACACTAGGCGGTTTTGAGTGGTCAGCAGGAATGCAAAATGGACTTACTCAAATCACTTCTCTCAAGGCAGGAACAACATTTACCAACCAGTATGCCAACCTGATCGAAAAACAGTTTGGCTACAAAAAGGTTGACATACTTCCCACTTATTTGTATTCCAGTACCTTGTCCCCAGGCAAGGTAGACAACTTTACAAAATCAGGACTAGAAGCATCAGCACCTTTTATAGCCTGGACTAATAACTTTCCCGGTGTCAACCCAACCAAAAAACCAGATACAATTTTAGGTGCATTTGACCAGTCTGGAAAGGTGAAGACAGTTAATGATGACGGCGGGCCTTTTGGCAGCAATTGGGGCTCAGGAATTAGAACTGCTGTGAACAGTGACGGTTCAGTCAAACTCAAAGTAACAGGCTACAAAGATTTCAACTTCGATGGACTTAATGACTCCAGCGGTGGGCCTTGTAATGGTGGTAGTGGTGGCGGTGGGTGTTTACCTAATTCACCGCACCCTCAAGCAGGAAAATACGATTTGGCTGTCAAATTGTATCAAGATTTTCTTCCTCTTTCTCCAAATGTTGTTGTGGCATCTGCTAGCAGTACGAGCAGGAATGCCAGGGCCTTTGCTGCTAACAGTGTTAGCGGGGATGAGTCATCTCTTGTCAGCGATGCTGTCTATGCAGCAACTCTTTTAAGTGATGTACAACCAGCAAAAAAAGAGTCTTCTATAAATGCTAAAAACCCTGACGATGATGCCCTTCCAGCCGAAGCCGTTCCCGAACCAACTACCGGATTAGGCGCTTTCTTAGGACTCGGTGGATTAGGTTTACTCAAAAAGCTCAAAAACAGGAAAACTCAGAAGTAGTAGAGTATTTATTGAGGTTGTTGTCTGTCTGTTTTCGAGATCCATTTCGAGTAAATTGTCCAAACGGGCGACCTTTCGACTGGCATCACGTAAAAAT
>NZ_JAEQCI010000130.1:0-21253 GCF_020738565.1 Microcoleus sp. PH2017_12_PCY_D_A
AGCCTCAAATGATTGCAGAGCAATTATTTGAGGTTTTGAGAATTCTGAATTCTTTTGAAATTAAATCCGATCGAATATCTGCGGAATGTGGGTTATAAAGTTGTAGGTTCCAGCACCGGACACGGCATTGCCGTGTCCCTGCGGATATCGCGTAATGCAGCCCTACTTTTTGGGAAGCGATTCGAGACACAATTGACGGAAACGATCGCCCCGCTGCTCGAAGTTTTGGTATTGATCGAAGCTGGCGCAAGCTGGCGAAAGCAGTACGACTTTAGCTTTGTTCTGTTTTCCTAATTCTGCGGCTCTCGGAACTGCTCTTTCCATTGTTTCGACTATTTCCCAAGCATTGTAATTAGCTTGTTCGAGCCGATCGCTAAAAATACCCGCTGCATCCCCAATTAACAGCACCGCAGCCGCTTTAGCCTTAATTGTATCAATCCAAGCGCGATCGTCGCCCTCTTTGGGATCGCCGCCCGCAATCAAAATCGCCGGCGCGCTGACAGAAGCTAACCCGACTTGAGCCGCGTCATAATTAGTCGCTTTGCTGTCGTTGATGAAATCTATGCCTTCCCAGGTGCAGATGTGTTCGAGGCGGTGGGCCACTCCGGGGAATTTAGCAATAGCTTGGGCGATCGCACTTTTATCAATTCCCGCCAAATTAGCAGCCGCCACCGCCATCAACAAATTTTGCAAATTGTGCTCTCCCACCATCCGCAAAGACTCAGCCGGCAAAATTTTCTCGCCTTGAGCGATTACCCAACCGTTTTCGATGTACGCTCCAAAATCCCGTTTTCCCAACAAATCTTTTTCACCTTTAACACTCGTCCAACACGCATCAGGCCAAATGTCAACTCCTTGCTGCCGCAAACAAGGATCGTCGCCGTTAATTACTTGCAATTCCGACTTTTTCAGCAAATGCGCTTTAATGCTGTAGTAATTTTCCAAAGTTTTGTGGCGGCTGAGGTGATCCGGCGTCAAAGTCGTCAAAACTCCGATTCTGGGCGCTACAAACGGCGATGATTCTATTTGATAACTGCTGATTTCTGCGATTACCCAATCCGGCGGTTTTTCGGCCAAAGCTAATTCGCACGCAGCATAGCCGATGTTGCCACAAGCGGGAGCGTAAAGTCCGGCTTCGGCAAAAATAGCAGCAATTAAAGCAGTAGTTGTAGTTTTGCCGTTAGTACCAGTAATTGCTACCCAAGGAGATTTGAGATAGCGCCACGCCAGAGCCATTTCTCCGATTGTTTCAATTCCTAATTCTCGGGCGCGCACTAATGCTGAAATATCCCAGGGAACGCCCGGACTTACTACTACTAATTCTATGGATTTGTCAGGTTCAAAAGATTTGCCTAACTCCAGGTTGATGCCTTCGTTAGCTAGTTGCTGTTGTTGTTCGAGCAAATTTGGGGAAGATGAGCGATCGCTCAGCGTTACTTCCCATCCTTCGCGTTTGAGCAGTCTGGCGGCGGCATTCCCTGATTTTCCTAATCCAATTATATGAGCGATCGGCATAAGTTGTGTGATGGAGCGAATTTTATTGGTTTTTTCCTCTTATATGTTACGGTTTTTTTGGGATGATTTAACCGCAGAGGGCGCAGAGGGCACAGAGGAGGAGAAGAGAGAAGATAGAAATGAATAATTTCGATACCAATGGATTTGATATTACATCAAAACCTTTGGCTGCAATCTAAAATCCAAAATCTAAAATCTAAAATCGATTGACGATCGCCCCAAAATCAGCCAACACCCGCGCGTGATTCCGCAGCAAACCCAGTAAATTCAAGCGATTGCGCTTAATTTCCGGGTCAGAATCCATCACCAAAACGCTTTCTGGCCCGTCAAAAAAGCTGCTCACAGCCGGAGCAATCTCCGTCAAACTCTCTACCAACTGTTGGTAATTGCGAGTTTGCTTCGATAGCAGCGTTTGCGGCACTAACTGCACTAAAGCATCATATAAAGCTTGTTCGGAAGACTTTTGAAATAACTCGGGTTTCACCGCCGTTTTCGGTTCCAATTCTACCTTATCCAAATCACCTTGAGCCGCCAAACGAGTCGAACGGTTGACTGTTTCGTAAATTTTATCCAATGTTTTGTCATTGCGGATTTGTTGCAAGAAAAGCGCTCTTTCTAAAGTGTCCAACAAATCTCGCAATGCTCGTTCTGTATATTCTGGGTCGTTTTCTCCCAAAACTGCATTTACCACATCGTAATCTAATTGCCCTTCTTCTTCCAGCAAAGTCCTAATTCTTTGCAGGAAAAACTCTGATAATTGTGAAAGTAATTCTGGGCTTGTTTGCGGGCGAATTGCTGTAAATTCGGCAACAACTTCTGCGAGTAACTGGTGCAAATTGACTGACAACTCAGCCGTCCAAATAATGTTAACTATCGCATTGGCCGCGCGGCGCAGGGCGAAGGGATCGGAGGAACCAGTCGGCAACATTCCCAAGCCGAAGATGCTGACTAATGTATCTAATTTGTCGGCGATGGCGACAACTTGACCTGTGAGAGTTTGCGGCAAATTGTCGCCCGCACCTTTGGGCAAATAATGCTCAAAAATTGCTGTGGCTACGGCTTCCGGTTCGCCGCAGGCTAAAGCGTATTTCTGCCCCATGATTCCTTGCATTTCGGGAAGTTCGTAAACCATTTGGGTTACGAGGTCGGCTTTGCAAAGCAATGCTGCTCTTTCTATGTAAGCTTGTTCTGCTGCTGTTATTTGCAGTTGCTTGGTGATGAGAGAGGCAATCTTGCACAGCCGATCGACCTTGGCGCGCACTGTACCCAAATCTTCCTGAAAAGTGACCGTCTCCAACTTGGGCAAATAATCCTCTAAAGGCTTTACCAAGTCTGCTTTGTAGAAAAACTGACCGTCTGCCAATCTCGCCCGCACGACTCGCTCGTTACCTGCGGCAATGATGGCAGATTTCGCCGGATCTCCGTTAGAAATTGTAATGAAATAGGGCAGAAGTTCTGGAAAATCGGGGCTTTTGAGGATTGGGAAATAACGCTGGTTTGTAACAATAATTGTCGTGATTACTTCCGGCGGTAATATCAAAAATTCCTCGTCAAATTTGCCGACGACTGCGTTGGGCCATTCCACTAAGTCGGTGACTTCTTCTAACAAATCTTCGGTAATGTCTGCATAACCGCCTTGTTTGGCGGCGGCGGCTTCTACTTGTGCTTTAATTTGAGTTTTGCGCTGTTGTCGATCGACCTCAACGCCAGCAGCCCGCAGACACTCGACATAATCCTCGGCTTGGGGAATGGAAACCCCCCCCGTCCCCCCCTTGGTAAGGGGGGGTGTAGAAAGCGATGTCTCCCCCTTACCAAGGGGGGGTGTAGGGGGGGTGTGTAACACGCGGTGTCCTTGGGAAATTCGATCGCTCTTGACGGTATCCGAACCGCTCACCAATGCGATCGGCAGTACAGTATCATCAAACAGGGCTACGATCGATCGAATCGGGCGCGGAAACTTCAAATCTCCGTCAGCCCACCGCATAAATCTTTTACCTTCTAACTTATTAATCCACTGCGGCACAAGTTCAGCCAAAATATCCGCCGTCATCCGCCCCGGAATCTGTTTGAGAACAAACACAAAATCGCCTTTATCGGTAGCGCGAACTTCCAAAGCATCGATTTCTACGCCTTGTTTTTTCGCAAAACCTTCGGCTGCTTTCGTCGGTTTGCCATCTTTAAAAGCCGAACTTGCGGGCGGCCCTTTTACCTCTTCTTCTCTGTCTAATTGCTTGAGTGGCAGTCCTTTAACAAGAACGGCCAAACGCCTCGGAGTTGCGTATACATTAATTGATTCATTTGTCAAAGATTGTTCTGCCAGAGTTGCAGGTACGAGTTCCTGCCACTGTTGGACGCTACCTGCAACAAAAGATGCGGGCAATTCTTCGGTACCGAGTTCTAATAAAAAGTTAGGCATATAACATATTCAGGTGATTTTGTCAATAGGCAATTCATTTGCCCGTTCAATCGTTACAAAAATTAGCGATCGGCAATCAAAAAAGCCTGGAATGACGATCGCGATAACATTACAGAATGATTTTACTGGTGTGGAAGTCTAATTAGATCCAAAAAAGACTCAAATGACCAGCATACCACGTAAAATCGGGGTGAAAGACAATAGCTCAACAGCTCATGACCTTGGCCCAAAGACTAGCACAAGATTGGAAGGCGCGACTCGAACAAGATTGCCCCGACGAGAGTTCTAGCACTCGCGAGAGTGTTGTCCGCTGGCTGTTGGGAGACAAGCCAGAAAGATTTGACACTCTAAATCCGACTCAACTCGCTGTCGCCTCCGGGGCGATCGACTTTTTATATCGAATTTTACAGCAGCGGTATCTGGGAGTAGCGCCCGATCGAGCTTACCGCAACTTGATCGGGCGCCTGGGCGGTTTGGTAGTGCTCCGGCAAAAAATTCAAGCGTGGGTTTCCTTGAGTCGCGACAGACAGCGGAGTGCGGTAGAGGTACTGCAAGAAGTGATTCAGGAAATGCTAAATTCCGATCGCTACCTCCAACAGCAAGTCGCCTGGATTGCCGAATGCACAACAGATAAACGCCTGCGAAATGCTTTGCTGCTAGCGAGCACTGAAGAATACTGCTTGCGGCCGATCCGCAACCAGCCGCTGCTGGTGTACCGCTTCGTCAACTACCTGCGGCGTTCCCAGCGGGGCGGGTTGACGCAAGTCCCGGCGGGAGATTGGGTGCGGCTGGTGTCGGAACAGGTTCTACCCGATGATACAGACGAACCGCTCAGCCTGCTAGACGAACAGGCGATGTCCGAGTATCGAGAAAGTCAAGCTTGGGAAGAACGACAAACTCAGCGGCAGATTGTCCAACAAGAATTTGAGAATTACTTGACTGCTGAAGTCGATCCGCTGGCTTCGCGATGGCTGCGGCTTTACCTGCAAGGCCGTTCCCAAGAGGCAATTGCTGAGGATTTGAAGGTGCCGGTCAAACAAATTTACCGCTTGCGAGAAAAAGTCAGTTACCACGCGATTCGGGTGTTTGCGGTCAAACAAGCACCGGAATTAGTCGCCAACTGGCTGGAAATTTCGCTCAAAGAACACAGTTTGGGCTTGACTCCCGCCCAGTGGCAGCAATATTTACAAGATCTTACGCCGGTGCAGCGGCAGTTGATAGAATCTCTCAAAGCAGGGAAAAGTGTAGAGACGATCGCCTCTGAATTAAAGTTAAAAACCAATCAAGTCATCGGCGAGTGGAGCAAACTCTATTTAGCAGCTCAATCTCTCCGCAACGAGTAGATTGGTAATGAGTCGCGGGCAATTGCTAATGGTTAATTGGCGGTAGGATTTTTCTTAATTCGCGCTACAAATCAATTTCCGAACAGCGAGATTTGCTGCGAGTTTCCCCGTAGAAACCGCGCGATCGCTCTCAAGCGCGATCGAATCAGGTAATATCGATCGGGATATCGCAACTGCTACCGCGAGCCCGGCAACGCCGGATGCTGTACGATTTACACTCACGATCGTCGCTCCCCAAATTTGAGACCAAAGATCCACATCCCAGATTCATGTAAAGGAGTCAATCTAAAATCTAAAATTCTTCAATTCTTTAATTGACTGACGATCGGGGATGCTCACCGCGAACTCCGTGGAGTAAGATATTACCAGGACGATCGACTCTTCAGGATTTTTTAACCAATCCTCAATTTAGCAGTTGCACGTCCATCATCGGTTCTGGTGTATCTGTCATACTTGGGCATTCAGACAAAATTCTATCTTTGCCAGCCATAGGAATCAATCTTGGGCGATAAATGATAGTTAGTCGATAGTCCGCCCGCCATCATCTAGTTGTCAATCTTTTTGTAGAATTTGAGACGGAATACAGAAGAGAGAAAATTCTGAGACCAAATATTTTTCTTTCATAAAAGCTTCCGGGTTTCAGATGCCTAGCTACGTCAGGGAAGTTGCATGGTTTAATTTTATAAATCAGGTTGGTATAGCGCGATCGCGCTTCCGACTACAGAGAAGCTAATGGTACATACATCTTCAACAGACTCGGCGGCTACAATGGACTCCGATCGAATATTTCAATTAATCGATACAGTTGTGCCCTTTGAAGCTTGCCTTTACTATCAAGTATTGCCTTTATCTCTAGAAGGCAATCTATTTAAATTGGGCGTAGTCGATGTGCAAGATGACTCCGCTTTGGACTACGTGCAGCGGATTTTAGCATACATGAATTGCTCGGTGACAACGGAGCAAATTGGCCCGGAAACTCAGCGTTCGATGCTCTCAGCTTACTTGCTCCACGGGAACCAAGTCAGAGAACCCAGCCTGACAGAAACCGCACCAGCCCCAACACCGATACCAGCCCCAACACCGATAAATCCCGCACCAGCAACATCAAGCTCCGAAGCAGACACCCTGCTGTCTGTACCCGAACCCTCGATTCGGGTTCCCGAGCGGTTGAAACCTCCCGATCCTGAGGTTTTGCTGACGCCGGCAGAACTTTCTGTTTTGGATGTCGAGGCCGTGCACTTGTCAAGCCCCGTCGAAGTTTTGGCAACTTTGCCCGCGCCCCAACTGCTGCAAGAATTGCTCGGTAGAGTGCTGCTAGACGGTATCGGCCGCCTGTTTTTTGAGCGGCACCAGTCGATGGGGCGAATTCTTTGGAGTCAAGACGGCGTTTTGAAATCGATCCTCGAAGGTATCTCTCCCTTCCTGTTTCAAGAAGTCATCGACGAGTTGAAGCGGCTGACAGATATGCCTGTTTCCCCCGTGGAACATCCCAAACAAGTCGAAGTAGAACGCATCTATGGAAAAACTCATTTGCTGTTGCGCTTGCGAGTAATGCCCGTGGGCGGCAAGGAAGAAGCCACACTGCAAGTTTTGCGGGGAGCAGCTTTGAGGTTTTACCAGCAGCAGCAATTGTCTACTTTGAGTCGAGATGCGCTGCAACTGGCCAAAGAATTGCAGCGGAAAGTGAATCAAATTCGCGATCGCACTCGGCTTTCTCCTTTACCTTTGGAAGGTTTACCCGCTTTGGAACAAGTTGTCAGAAATGTGGACGACCAACTTGAAGCTTTGATGCAGGAACAGAATCCCGAGGACTTCTAATTAGAAATAGTTGTAAGTTTTGAACTTTCTTTAACTCAAATCTAGCCCGGTCAAATCAATAATAATAATTAGGTTCGCAGCATCGGACTTTAGTCCTTCCTCATCCAAATCTGAAGAAGGACTAAAGTCCGATGCTGCGAACCTATAATCATAATAATTAGGTTTGTAGTGAGGACTTTAGTCCTTCCCGATCCAAATCTGAAGAAGGACTAAAGTCCGATGCTGCGAACCTATGTGAGTGCATTTGTGCGATCGCGACTTAAGATGAGCCGTGCTCGAAAACATCCTTGTACTGCAACAGATCCAAAGTTACAAAAACAGGCAAACACTGAAAACATTGCTGTGCAACTTCCCAGCGTTCCTCTCGCTGCAACATAGCAGTCAACTTTTGTTTAGCGCCCAGCAAATAGCGAACATCGTTAGCAGCATAGTTCAATTGAGCCTCTGAAAGATGCTCGGAATTTCCCCAATCAGAACTTTGAGAAGTTTTATTGAGTTCTACTTTTTCCAACTCTTGGATTAACTCTTTAAGTCCGTGTCTGTTAGTGTAAGTTCTCGCAAGTTTGCTCGCGATTTTTGTGCAGAAAACAGGAGCAATGTCAATACTTAAATTGTAACGCATGGTTGCCAGATCGAAGCGTGCAAAGTGAAATACCTTCTCAATATTTTCAGCTTCCATGAGCTTTTTCAAATTTGGCGCCGCCGTCTGGCCTTTAGCAATCCGCACCGCCGCGACTTTACCCTGCCGATCGCACAACTGCACCAAACACAAGCGATCGCGCCAGGGCATCAAACCCATCGTTTCCGTATCAACGGCGAGATCCTCAGCCGTCAAATAATAAGATAGCAGAGCATCGGAAATATCGCGATCGCACACTTGAAAATCTGGAAATTCCATTCTTGGTAATTGGTAATTAGTCATTAGTCATCAGTCATCAGTCATTAGTCATTGGAAAATTCAACTGTAGATTTTATAATCAGGAATTGGAAAATTCATTAAATCCGTTAAATTTGTCAAAAAATTGTTGCCAAACTTCCCGAAACATCCGTTAAATCCGTTACAAAATCCGTTGCCGAACTTCCTTCATCTTATCGACTGCGGACAAAAAGCTGAGTAAAATAATACTCCCCTTTGGCATTTTTGGCAATCGCAATACCAGTCAAATTAAATTGACTCTCGATATTCTTGCGGTGGCCCTCACTTTTAATCCAACCCTCAACAGCATTGCCAACCGGGTCGCTGTAGCCAAAATTGTAAGCAACATTTTCAGCTACACTTTGATAGGGAACAGTAATTGCTTTCGCCCGCCCTTCAAATCCATCGTGGCTAAATTTAACTTTCCCACTCGCCATATTTTCGCTGTGAATTCTGGCTATCTGACTAATTCGCGGATCGACACTCAGCGGCGGCAACTTCTTAGATGCTCGATATTGATTGATCTGTTGGTTAACAGCTTTTTCTAACTCAGCAATTGAACTCGTAGCAGCAATATTAGTATTCATGGAAGTTTCTGGGAGCGATTGTGTAGGAATGAGTTGAGTACAATTAGGTAGGATTGCTAGGAATCCTAGAGACATTAAAATCAAAGGTTTGTACATGAGACAGAGGTAAAAATCCACTTAATTGTTAGCGAATATTCAGTTAATTACTCATCAGAAAAATGGTTCGTAGTAAGGACTTTAGTCCTTATTAACTCACAGCTAAAAAAGGAGGACTAAAGTTCTGACTCCAAACCGATGAAAAGAAAGGACTGAAGTCCTCACTACCAACCAGAAAAGAAAGGACTGAAGTCCTCACTACCAACCAGAAAAGAAAGGACTGAAGTCCTCACTCCAAACCGGTTCTAACCGGACATAATCTTATTCATTCCTACAGGGCGATCGCCCGAAATTCCGGTAGACTAGATATTCAGAACCTTCGCCACAGTGTTCACATCTTTGTCACCGCGTCCCGAACAGTTCAGCACAATGCGCGGACTGCCGGTTAGCTGCGGGCAAAGAGTCTCCAAATAGGCGATCGCATGAGCAGTTTCCAAAGCCGGAATAATCCCCTCCAACTGCGAAAGCCGCTGAAAAGCATCCAAAGCTTGCTGGTCAGTTACACTATAATATTCAGCCCTACCAGCATCCTTCAAATAACTGTGTTCCGGCCCCACACCAGGATAATCCAAACCAGCACTAATCGAATGCGGCTCAATCACTTGACCTTCATTATCTTGCAGCAAATAACTCATCGCCCCGTGCAAAACACCCACAGTTCCCATAGTCAAAGTCGCAGCGTGTTTATCAGTATCAACACCTTCGCCCGCCGCTTCAACACCAATTAATCTAACCGTTTCTTCCCCAACAAACTCGTGGAAAAGACCCATTGCATTAGAACCCCCGCCCACGCAAGCTAATAAAATATCCGGCAAACCGCCCCACTTTTCCTGACATTGAGCGCGGGTTTCTTCACCGATAATTGCATGGAAATCGCGCACCATCATCGGGTAAGGATGGGGGCCAGCTACGGAACCGAGAATGTAATGAGTTGTCTCAACATTTGTCACCCAATCGCGAATCGCTTCCGAAGTCGCATCTTTGAGCGTTCCCGTACCAGCCGAAACGCCCCGCACTTCCGCACCCATCAAGCGCATTCTAAACACATTTAAAGCCTGTCTTTCCATGTCGTGAACGCCCATGTAGACAACGCATTGTATGCCGAAACGAGCGCAAACTGTAGCGGTAGCAACGCCGTGCTGGCCGGCACCAGTTTCAGCAATTACCCGCTGTTTGCCCATGCGTTTTGCTAGCAATGCTTGAGCTAAAGCGTTGTTAATTTTGTGAGCTCCGGTGTGGTTTAAATCTTCGCGTTTGAGGTAAATTTGCGGGCCAGTGCCGTCTGGTTGAGCATAATGCTCTGTGAGGCGTTCGGCGAAATATAAGGGGCTGGGGCGGCCGACATAATCTTTCAGCAATCCTTGGAGTTGCTGTTGAAATTCCGGTTCGCTGCGATACTTGTGAAAAGCCGCTTCTAGTTCAAATAAAGCCGGCATCAGGGTTTCGGGGACGTATTTGCCACCGAATTTGCCGAATCTGCCGAGTCCGTCGGGGCGTTGGGCGGTGGTTTCTGTGGTGAGGCGCAGGGGGGTTACTGTCATTGGATTTTAGATTTTAGATTTTAGATTTTTTGATTCGCGGGTAAGCTAGAGGCGGGCGTGTCGATCGCGCGCTTAGTCGATCGTACCAAATTGCTTGGGGACTTGAGGCGATCGAACAAATTTGATTTTGACATCCTCCCCAACCGTACCGCGAGACGCCTCAACATCACCCGGAAAGGTTCACTTCACAGACTAGACGTATTGAAAAAGTCTTTTGCCTCAAACAAAATTTCCGACGTGGCGCCGATATGAGGCCTAATTATTTTTGAAATTCAAGTCTACTGACTTAGGTTTGCCATGCCACCATAATCTTCTTAATTGCGTTGAACTTTCGGTCATCATCAACCATGCTTATAACATTCCCACTAGCGCATATCTAACAGCAATTTATCGACAACACGACCATATTTTCCACCTTGTTAATTAAAATATTGATAGCCAACCTATGATTTTAGCACAGTGCTTGCCGTAAATTCATCTCATCATAGTTGTGCGATATGTTACATTTATTGAAGAACGCAACAGCTTGCTCGTTCAATCGCAGTAAAATAAAAGCATAGACCTACAATCCTACTCTCTCATCCCGGTCTACCGATCGAACTCAATAACCTCAACCCCAAATCCATCTCCATAGAGGGCGACGGGCCATAAAAAGTTTATTGTTCCCAGCGATCCCTAGGGGCGATCGTTCCAGCCAATTCTAGGTTAAATTGAGCAACCATTAGCAGAACTCACCTGTTTCAGTTATTGTTACAAAATAGGAAACCCAAATCGTGGATATCGACATTCGTTATAAACCTTCCTTTGCCACAATTTTTCTTACCCTCGAACCTGGAGAAAGCATTATTGCTGAATCAGGAGCGATGATAGCAATGGATGCAGCACTCACCATGAAAGCAGAATTTAATGGAGGTTTTTTCTCAGGTGTATTGAAAAAGTTTTTTGGTGGTGAATCGCTGTTCGTCAATCGATTTACAAATCCAACGCGGCAGTCTCTCCAAGTCGTTCTTTCTCAATCGACAATCGGAGATATTGCCGAAGCTCAAGTCTATGAAAATAACCTGTGCTTTCAACCCGGTGCTTATATTGCCAGTACCCCCGATATCAAATTAGGCGTGCGCTGGGCTGGATTGGCAAGTTGGTTTTCGGGAGAAGGCTTATTTAAATTGCAAGCCAGCGGACAGGGAACAGTATTTTTTGGTGCCTATGGTGGCTTGACTCGCAAGCAAATTAATGGTGACTTTATTGTCGATACAGGACATTTAGTCGCTTACGAATCGGGAATGAAAATGTCGATAAAAATGGCAGGCGGATTATTAGGTTCGATTACATCCGGGGAAGGGTTTGTGAATAAAGTGACGGGCAAGGGAACAATTTACTTGCAATCCAGAAGTATCGATGGTTTGGTGCAATTTTTATCAAGTAAAGTTTGACTTGCGAGCGAATATATCCATTACCTACTACCAAATATGAAAATTGAACTTTTACAACAACCCGACAGCACAATCGCCCGTGTCACCCTAAATACAGGTGAAGAAATCGTTGCCGAGGCAGGTGCAATGGTGGCAATGAGTGGCAATCTACAAGCAAGTACGACATTGCGCCAAGGCAAAGGTGGCGGTATTTTCGGCGGACTCAAACGAATGATTGCCGGAGAGTCGCTATTTTTAAGTGTGTTTCGCTCGCCAACACCCGAAAATACACTATTTTTAGCACCCAAAATGTTGGGCGATATGCTGCACTATCAAATGGGCAAAAGTGGCTTAGTAGTACAAGCAGGTTCTTATTTGGCTAGCACGTCAGATGTCAATATTGACTTGGGTTTTCAAGGCTTCAAATCGCTGTTTTCTGGAGAAAGTATTTTCTGGCTGGATATGGGCGGTCATGGAGACGTACTATTGAGTTCCTTCGGCGCAATTTACGAAGTTCCAGTCAAAGGAGAATACATTGTTGATACAGGTCATATTGTCGCCTTTGAGAAAAGTTTAAAGTTTGAAATTACTAAACCTCCCGGAAGTAGTTGGTTGAGTGCATTTCTCGGTGGAGAAGGTTTGGTTTGTCGCTTTAAAGGCAACGGCAGCCTCTTCTGTCAAACCCACAATGCCCCAGCATTCGGTCAAGTTGTCGGTAGTCGTTTACCTCCGAGGTAGCAAGCATGGAGACTCGCGATATGCAAAACATAAACGGAGATTGCTTTCATAAAACATCGCATTCATGTATAGCGTTCTTAAATCATTTGTGTAATTCTTGTAGGGGCAAACCCCCCGTGGTTGCCCAATCACCCGGAGGGCGGGCACGCACCGTCCACCGCCCCTACAGATTGCATGAATGATTTACACTCGCTATAGCGTTTCTCGCAATGACGATTCTAACTGAACATTATTGAGCTATCAACTGTCAACTGTCAACTGTCAACTGTCAACTGTTAACTTATATGCCTAAAAACATCTCATATACAATCGAACATTCTCCATCCTATGCTCAACTAAAACTCAAAATTCCTGCCAACCAAACGGTGTTGGTAGAATCTTCGGGAATGGCAGCAATGGATAGTCACATCACCCTGAAATCAAAAGTCAAAGGAGGTTTGATGAAAGGCCTCACGCGAATGTTAGCAGGTGAGTCTTTGTTTATCAGCGAATTTACTGCACCAGAACGTTCTGGAACACTTTACGTTTCCCCTGGAGTTCCCGGCGATATTCAACATTATCACCTCAATGGAAATAGCTTAATGCTGCAATCTTCTGCTTTTGTGGCATCCAGTTCTACTGTAGACCTTGATACTAAATTTCAGGGATTAAAAGGTTTCTTTAGCGGCGAATCATTGTTTTTTCTGAAAGCAACTGGACAAGGCGATATCTGGTTTAATTCCTATGGCGCAATCCTGGAAATTCCAGTTAATGGAAGTTATATCGTCGATACCGGTTATATTGTCGCCTTTGAGGATACGCTGAAGTATAATGTTGAAGTCATGGGCGGGCTATCCTGGAAAAACTTGAGGACGGGAATTTTAGGTGGAGAAGGCTTAGTTTGTCGCTTCAGTGGAGAGGGTAAACTGTGGATACAGTCTCGCAACCTGTTTCCTCTGATTAATTTTTTAAATCCCTTCCGACCGACAAAGAACAATTAGTTCGGTGCTTTTATATAACTTGTAGGATGCGTTAAATTCTCACAACGCATTCTACTATAATACAATAATTGAAAAAACATTATGACCGATCGCAATCCACCCACAAGCAACAGGCAACTGCTAGCCCTATTGGGGATTTTTGTAGCCTTAGTCTGTTTATTGCTTTGGGGAAGCATCAAGCTGGTAGATGGGCTGATTTTATTAATTCCTCCCGAACTCGAACAGCGTTTGGGGGCGTTAGTTATCCCAGCTTACGAACGTCTTGCGGAATCTTCTCCAGCACAAGATACTCTCAATCAACTTCTGGATCGCCTGGAAACTAAATTACCTAAACAAAAAAATATCGATCGCAATTATCGCCTACTTTACATTCCCGATGATACTGTAAACGCGCTAGCCTTACCTGGAGATACAATTGTTGTTTATCGGGGTTTGATACAGCAATTGGAATCGGAAAACGAGTTGATGATGATCTTAGGTCATGAGTTGGGTCATTTCGCCAATCGCGATCATTTGCGGGGAATTGGGCGGGGATTGGCGCTACAATTTGTGGTAGCGGTGTTCGCAGGCGATGGAGGTGGGTTGGTGAATGTTGCCGCTGCGATCGCTTCCAATTTAAGCAAAGCCCAATTTTCGCGCAGTCAGGAAGCCCAAGCCGATGAATTTGGCTTACAACTCCTGGTTTCCCATTACGGGCACGCGGCTGGCGCAGCAGACTTTTTCCAGCGATTAGCGCGACAATCTCGTTTAGATATTGCTTTGTTATCGACTCATCCGGCACCGGGCGATCGCAGTTTAACGTTAACACAAACGATCGCTCAACGCCGCTATCCGATTCAAGAGCGATCGCCTTTACCCGCAACACTCAAAAGCGATCGATAACAATCAGACACTTAATAATTCCCGCTCTCCCTGGATGGGCTAATACAATAGGTATAATATCAGAGTCTAAAGGAGCGATCGCAACCTTACACCAATCCACTAAAACTAGAAATACCCGTAAAAAAAATTAGGCATCATAACATATGGCAGCATCCAAGCGCAAAAATTCTGACAACAAAACAACCGAAGGCAAACGAGTAGTTTACTCCGAGTTTGGCAACGTTGAAAACTCAGCAGCCCTGCAACGGGGAGTCCCAGAAGTTGCCCCAAATCAACAAACTATAAAAGTAGAAGCATCCCGAAAAGGACGAGGCGGCAAAACAGTCACAGTCATCAGCGGATTTCAAGAAAAACCTGAGACTTTAGCAGACTTAGCCAAGCAGCTAAAAGCCCAATGCGGCACAGGCGGTACTGTTAAAGAAAATGAAATCGAAATTCAAGGCGAACACAAGCAAAAACTCGCCGAAATTCTCAAAAAACTGGGCTACAAAGCTAAAATCAGCGGCGGCTAAAATCACCTCAAAACAAGGTTCGTAGTAAGGACTTTAGTCCTCTCCAGGTTCGTAGTAAGGACTTCAGTCCTCTCCAGGTTCGTAGTAAGGACTTCAGTCCTCTCCAGGTTCGTAGTAAGGACTTCAGTCCTCTCAAGGACTTCAGTCCTCTCCAGGTTCGTAGTAAGGACTTCAGTCCTCTCCAGGTTCGTAGTAAGGACTTCAGTCCTCTCCAGGTTCGTAGTAAGGACTTTAGTCCTTTCAATGAAGAAATAACCAAGAACGGACTGAAGTCCGTACTACGAACAAACAACTTCTTCTCAATGAAGAAATAACCAAGAACGGACTGAAGTCCGTACTACGAACAAACAACTTCTTCTCAATTAAGAAATAACCAAGAACGGACTGAAGTCCGTACTACGAACAAACAACTTCTTCAACTATCAACTAATTCATGTACACTCGACCCTTAGCCCGTTTAATCGAACAATTGCAGCGCTTACCCGGAGTCGGCCCAAAAACGGCACAGCGGCTGGCTTTGCATATTTTAAAGCGACCGGAAGAAGACGTGCAAGCCCTAGCTCAATCATTGATTGATGCCAAAAAACAAGTAGGTTTCTGCAAGGTATGCTTTCACTTATCTGCTGAACCTGTTTGCGAAATTTGCCGCAACACTAACCGCGACAGCCAGACTATTTGTGTAGTGTCAGAATCCCGCGACGTAATCGCCTTAGAAAAAACCAGGGAATACATCGGCAAATATCACGTTGTCGGCGGCGTGATCTCGCCGATGGATGGAATTGGCCCGGAACAATTGAACATTCAACCGTTAGTCCGCCGCGTCAGCCAGCAAAAGATTGGTGAAGTTATTATTGCGATTAGTCCTAGCGTGGAAGGCGAAACTACTACTCTTTATATCGGTCATTTATTGAAACCTTTTACCAAAGTTACGCGGATAGCTTTTGGTTTGCCGATGGGGGGAGATTTGGAATATGCTGATGAGGTAACTTTGGCTCGGGCTTTGGAAGGGAGGAGGGAATTGGATTAGGTGAATTGAAAGAGAAGAGAAACGAACCGCGAAGGCGCTAAGGACACGAAGGAAGATGGGAGAGAAGGAAGTGCGATTGCTTTATTGAGGTTCGCAATAACAATTTTGTAAAAAAGGCTAAACTGAACAGAGTTACTCAGAGCAAAAATCATGACCCAATTCGATCGCCCTTTAAGCTACCCCACAGCCCGCAAAGCCGAGCAAACAGACGACTACCACGGCGTCCAAGTCTCCGACCCCTACAGGTGGCTGGAAGACCCGGAATCTGAGGAAACCCAAGCCTGGGTGGAAGCTCAAAACGCAGTCACTTTCGGCTACCTCAGCCAAATTCCGGCGCGGGAAAAAATCAAACAGCGGTTGACTCAACTTTGGGATTACGAGAAATACGGCATACCTTTCAAAGAGGGCGATCGCTATTTTTACTACAAGAATGACGGTCTGCAAAATCAATCCGTACTCTATACTTTACCATCCCTAGACGGCGAACCCAAAGTATTAATTGACCCCAACACTCTGTCAGAAGACGGAACCGTTGCTCTTAGCGGCATATCTATCAGCGAAGATGGCAAACTTATGGCCTACGGTTTGTCAACTTCGGGTTCCGACTGGCAGGAATGGAAGGTGCGCGATGTGGAAACTGGGGAAGATTTATCTGACCATTTAAAGTGGCTGAAATTTTCGGGAGCATCCTGGACTCACGACGGTCAAGGCTTTTTTTACAGCCGCTACGATGAACCCAACGAAAAAACCAAGCACGAAGATGTTAACTATTACCAAAAACTGTTTTACCACAAGCTCGGTACTCCACAATCTGAAGATGTATTGATCTACGAGCGACCCGACGAAAAAGAGTGGGGATTTGGCGGCGGAGTCACGGAAGACGGCCGCTACTTAATTGTATCAGTTTGGCTGGGAACTGAAACGAAAAACTTGATTTTTTACAAGGATTTAACTGCACCGGAATCCAGCGTTGTCGAACTAATTAACGAATTCGAGGCTGAATACAGTTTCATCGACAATGATGGCTCGCTTTTCTGGTTTCAAACAGATTTGAATGCACCCCTGGGCCGCGTAATTGCGATCGACACTAACAACCCTCCTCCCTTATCCCTCGCGGGCGGTGAAACCCCCCCGTCGCCCCCCCTTGGTAAGGGGGGGATTCAGGGGGGGTTTGCAGAAATCATTCCCGAAGCTGCCGAAACCCTTGGAGGCATTGGCATCCTCAACAATCAATTTGTCGCTTCTTACCTCAAAGATGCCTACACTCAGATTAAAATCTTTAACTTAGATGGCTCTTTTGTGCGAGAAGTAGCCTTGCCGGGAATTGGTTCGGCGGGAGGATTTGGCGGCAAGCGCCACGACACGGAAACCTTTTATGCTTACACCAGTTTCACTGCGCCGAACACCATCTACCGCTACAATATGGTGACACATGAAAGTACAATTTATCGGGTGCCGAATGTCGAGTTTAATCCCGAGGATTACGAGACAAAGCAAGTATTTTATCCGAGCAAAGACGGTACGCAGGTACCGATGTTTATTACTCACAAAAAAGGCTTGCAGTTAGATGGCAACAATCCGACATACTTGTACGGCTACGGCGGTTTTGGCATCTCGCTGACTCCGAGTTTTTCTGTTAGCAGGGTTGTTTGGTTGGAGATGGGGGGAGTTTATGTAACTGCTTGTTTGCGGGGCGGCGGCGAGTACGGCGAATCGTGGCACCAAGCAGGTACAAAGTTGAACAAGCAAAATGTGTTTGATGATTTTATCAGCGCTGCTGAATGGTTGATCGAAAATAAGTATACCAAACCGGCTAAATTGGCGATCGCAGGCGGTAGCAACGGCGGTTTATTGGTGGGGGCTTGCATGATTCAGCGGCCGGAGTTGTTCGGCGCAGCGCTGCCGGCTGTCGGCGTGATGGATATGTTGCGCTTCCACAAGTTTACCATTGGCTGGGCATGGATTTCTGAATACGGTTCGCCGGAAAATGCCGCAGAATTTCCGACAATTTACGGCTATTCTCCCTTGCACAATCTGAAAGCGGGAACGGCTTATCCGGCGACAATGATTACAACTGCCGATCGCGACGACAGAGTTGTTCCGGCCCACAGTTTCAAGTTTGCTTCGGCTTTGCAAGCAACGCACGCGGGAGAAAAACCCGTGTTAATTCGGATTGAAACAAAAGCGGGACATGGGGGTGGCAAACCTACCGCTAAAGTCATTGAAGAATTGGCAGATGAATGGGCTTTTTTGGTGCGCGAACTCGATATTAACGTTTAACAAGCGCGGGATTGGGGGCGGCCTCTCGTAGGTTCCTGACTCTGCCTATTCCGTAGGGTGTGCACCCGCACCAAAGCGTGTCAACAATCGCCTAAAAGCCTTGGTATATCTCGTTCATAGCCAAGTCTAGATCCCCCTAAATCCCCCGTATAGTCGGGGGACTTAAAGAGGCTTCCTGTCCCCCCCGCATCGAAGGGGGGGATAGGGGGGAGAAGAGCCTTAATCGTCAAACATCAGTCTATAACTGGGTTCGCAGCTCAAGTTGACACCTGTGCACCGGCACTCATCTCTTCACCTGCTGGTACACCCCCCTTAGGTCATTGTACTATATAACACATCTTTTGCTGCTAATTTGGTGTTCAATGCGGAAATTGTGCGATCGTTTCATGGCCTGTGGCTGCGGACAACCGATCGCTACAGCATAAATTAGTGTAACTTGTCAACTCCCACTTGTCTTAATTTGCATGACATTCTGTAACTTTTTGTATGGTTGAGCGTTCGTTCTGAGCTTTTGAGAGATGAATCCCCTGTAAGTAAAGTTCGTGGGAATGTCAACTTCCATAAGTAGTAAATCTAAGCTACCCTCAAAAATTTTTCTAATTCTCGGCAACAGATTTTTTCAGTGGATTTACGGTGAAAATTCCACGAAAAATCACACTTACAACCGTACTGAGAACCGTCGCGTTACCGGAATCACTGCCTTTTTTTCAGCAATGCGTAAGTAATGGGCGATCGCAATCTCAAGGTTGTAGAATAACCTCTTTTAAAATAAAAAAGATTAGTGGCGCCGCCAAAACCCGACAACGCTTGCCAATCAAAGAGTTGTGGTGATTAGTTACCTAGGACAACCCGCTATGAGGGCACAGCATTCCCCGTTTAATTCTTCCCTCACATCTCAACTTTCCAAAAACACGTAAGTATTAAATTATCTGAAAGTAATTTATTGTTACAAAATTTATATTTGGGTGTTTATCGAATGTTCTCAAAGGGGGTAGGTTAAAACTAATAACTTTCATCAGCCAACCATGAAAACGATCCCCAATATGTCGAATTTGTCAGCGGTAAAAATACCCAAAGCTACAAAATTTGCCACTACAAACTTATTTAAGGCAGCAAATTATACAGCATATCCAGAATCGAAAACATATCTAGTCGTTGTTGACTCCCGAGTAGAAAACTACGAGGAATTGATCCGTGGAGTCAAACCCGGAAGCGAAGTATTGGTGCTCGATCCAACCAGAGATGCGATCGCACAAATCACCGAATTTTTGGGGCATTACCACAGCATCAACAGCCTGCACGTAGTTTCTCACGGCCGAGAAGCAGCAGTCGCGATCGGTCGGACAGAACTGAATATTGATAATGTAGAAACCTACAGCAGTCAATTGCAGCAGTGGGGAAAAGCCCTAGGCTCGCAAGGCAGCATTTTGCTTTACGGCTGTAACGTAGCTGCCGGCGAATCCGGCATTAAATTCATAGAAAAACTCAGCGAATTAACCGGAGCAAATATTGCCGCTTCCAGAAACTTAACTGGCAGTGCAGCACTAGGCGGCGACTGGGAATTAGAAATTACCACAGGACAAATTGATGCCGAACTAGCCTTTAAACCAGAAGTTCTAGAAGCATATACATCAGTCCTAGCCACCTTAGTTGCCGAAACTTTTGTTGGTGCAACAGCACTAGGCCCTTGGATCTATGGAACCAGTAACGGTGCAGCAAACCCGGGCTTAACGGCAGGCGGAACGGCAACAGGCATTATTCCCGCTTTAGGTACAGGCGATGCAGTCGGTAGCGGTACTTTGAGATTAACATCAGCCGTGGGAGACCAAGCAGCTTTTGTCATCTACGACAACCCGATCGCTGCAACTGAGGGTATAAAAGTTACCTTTGATTTATTTGCCTATGGTGGCAATGGTGCCGATGGCGTGAGTTTTTTCCTCATTGACGGCACAACTACGCCAACAGCCGCCGGAGGCTTCGGTGGCTCTCTCGGCTATGCTCAAACAAGTGCCAATGGAGGCGTACCTGGTATTGCAGGGGGTTATCTGGGTATCGGGTTAGACGAGTTTGGCAATTTTGCCAATCCTACTGAAAGTCGTGTAGGTGGTCCGGGAGCGATACAAGATTCAATAACAGTTAGAGGCAGCTTAGCCACTAACTATGGTTTTTTGGCTAACGCTCCCGTTGGTGGTCTTGGGGTAGATAGCACTGTTCCAGGTCGTGCTGCTGCTAGAAGAAAAGTTCAGATTACATT
The DNA here is from genome assembly GCF_020738565.1 of Microcoleus sp. PH2017_12_PCY_D_A. Classification (NCBI taxonomy): domain Bacteria; kingdom Bacillati; phylum Cyanobacteriota; class Cyanophyceae; order Oscillatoriales; family Microcoleaceae; genus Microcoleus; species Microcoleus sp. PH2017_12_PCY_D_A. The sequence continues at coordinate 20,318 of NZ_JAEQCI010000130.1, forward strand.
ACAACCAACTACGAACCAGCTTACAGTTGCCTTCGACTCCAACAACGATGGTGTATTAGTTCCCGCCGAGACAATTATCAACATACCAAATTTGACAACCGTAAACGGAGCAATACCACCTACTTTCAAATTTGGTTTTGCTAGTTCCACAGGTGGTTCTACAAACATTCACGAAATCGCCAACCTGGTTGTCGAAAGTATAAATCCACCCCTACTCCAAGCCGACATTGTAACTACTAAAGTCAGCCCGCAGTTCGCAGCACCTAACAGCAACATTACCTACACGATTTCTTCCACAAATAACGGCCCTAGCCCAGCCGCCAACGTCCTGATTCAAGATCCCCTCCCTGCCGGCTTAACTTTCGTCAGTGCTAGCGACGGTGGTACTTTCAACGCCGCAACCGGGGCTGTCACCTGGCCGTTGGTTGCGAGTCTGGCTAGCGGTACTAGCGTCACCCGGACGATCGTCGCCACAGTTCCGGGAACACTAGGCGCTTCCTTAACTAACACTGCATTTAGCAACTCCAGTACCTTCGACCCGAACCCACTTAACAACAACGGTTCATCCACAGTCTCCCAGAGCCCCGTTACAGTTGCTCTTGCCGACCTAGTTACTACAAAAATAGGCCCAGCCACTGCCATTGCTGGAACCACAGTTAGTTACATAATTTCGACAGTCAACAACGGGCCGAGTACAGCCACAAACGTCACAGTTACTGACACCATAGTTCCTGGTTTAACAGGAGTAGTCGCTTCAAACGGCGGTACTTATAATGGCACTACTGGGATTGTGACATTCCCAGCGATTAACATACTTTCCGGTGCACCTGCGGTAGAAAACACAATCAGCTTTGTTGCACCAACCACTGGTGCAAGTGTCAGCAACACGGCCAGCAGCACCTCAGCCACCCCAGACTCTAATCCTGCCAACAACAA
>NZ_JAEQCI010000003.1:0-1057 GCF_020738565.1 Microcoleus sp. PH2017_12_PCY_D_A
GTCACTTGAATACCCCATTTCTCACCTCAATTTACTCAAATTCACCTACTCTGCCTTGATTCTACGCTATCGCCCAAAGATCTCAAATGGGTTCTATAGTCACTGCCGTTTCCATAAATGGTAGCTATTTATATTTAGCCATTTATGGAAACGGATGTCAAGAGGTTTAACTATCCTTTTATGAAAATGGTGTCAGCGCTTACATAGGGCTTGCTGAATAATCGATCGCATATTGCGTGGCGAAAGGTTTCGATAGTGCGATCGAGAGTAAAGTCGCCGTGATAAACAGGTAAAATAGGTCAAAACCCGTGCATCACCACCTGCGATCGTGTACCGAAAATTTGAGCTTGCCCCAAAACCCCCATCCGAGTTTGGACTGCCCTTTGAAGAAAGGTTGTCTGCTGACAACCGTTGGGTAAAAATAGCCCAAATAATCCCGTGGGATGAATTTGAATCAGAATATGCGGCTAACTTCCCCGCAGCGCATGGTGCGCCAGCCAAATCGTTTAGGATGGCAATGTTCGCATTAATTATTAAAGAAAAATTAGAAATTAGCGATCGTGAAACAGTAGAACATATCCGCGAAAACCCCAATATACAATACTTTATCGGTCAATCAAACTACAGTAATGAACTACCATTCGACCCATCTCTATTAGTTTATTTTAGGCAACGAATTAGTCCAACCTAATTAATAAAGTTAACGAACGCCTGGTCTAAAAAATGCGTTCCACCACCCCAATCAAACCCGAAAAAAAAAGGATTCGGACGCCAAAAATGAGTCACCCAATCGCGGAAAGTTGATTGTAGATGCAACTTGCGCCCCTGCCGACATCACTTATCCGCGCTCTTCCGTACTTACCGCTGCTCAAATATTAGTCAAGTGTTGATTGAAAATGTACAAGCAGAATAAATTATGAACAAATTAATGACAGATCTTCTAGATTTACCCGGTGTCATATAGCGATCGCAAATCATTCGTAAATTAATTAAGGGTTGGAGCGAGCAGCAGTTCCATTGAGTGTTGGTTCAAAAATACCAAATTTGTGTAACTTGG
>NZ_JAEQCI010000131.1:0-14624 GCF_020738565.1 Microcoleus sp. PH2017_12_PCY_D_A
TCCTTCTTTTTGCGGACTAAAGTCCACACTACCAACCTTTATCTGAGGTTCGTAGTGTGGACTTCAGTCCTTCTTTTTGCGGACTAAAGTCCACACTACAAACCTCACTATTAATAGCTTATTTTTTCGTCCCCAGATTATCAGCCGCCGCCACCAAATAATGAGCAACCTGCATCAAACCGTCCGAACTTTCTTGCAATCCACTGCACACTTTCGCCATCGAAGTATCCGCTTCTTCAAAAAACTTGTGCTGCGATGACGTAGTTATTTCCAAATAGCCAACTAATTGATTGTTGCCCAACTCCAGCGCGCGATGGAACTGATTAGTCATGTTTTGATAGGCACTTTCCACCCGTTGCACTTGTTCTTGTTCCGCTTGCAAAGCTGCATTTAATTGATTCACCAAATTTGTATAGGTAGTTTGCAATCTTTCCCCTTCTGTATTGAACTGATTTGCCATTTTTTCATAAACGCTTTCTACCCGCAGCACTTCTTGTCCGGTTATCTTTGCCAGTTCCTGCAACTGTGCCAAACGCTGGCTGGAATTCAAGCCCACAGAATTAGCAAACTGACTGACTTCGGCGGCTGTTGTCAAAATTTGGCTCATGCTTTGGTCAACTTGCTGCGACATCAATTTGCGTTTCTCCGATTCTTCCTGGAAAACTTTCTGCAAGCCGAGTACAACCTGCGCTAAACCTTTTTGCTGTTTGCCTAATGTTCCTTCTAGTAAATTGTTTTGTTGGGTAAAAAATTGCTGGAGAGAGGCTTGATACGTTACCCGAAAGTTGTCTAATTCTTCCTGGACAGTGACGCGGGTGTTTTGCAGCATGGAGTCAACATTCTGCAAGCTACCTACCAGATTTTCTCGGGCTTTATCCATCAATCCAGAAGCTTCATCGCCTACTACTTTGAGGGTGTCAGACTGAGTTTGAAAAGCGGAGTGGGTGGCATTTAAAATATTTGTCATCCGGGTTTCTACGCCTTGCAGCATTTCTCTTTCTTGTTCTGCTTGAGTGTGCAGAGATGCTTGCAAGTTGTCCTGAATTCCTCTAAATGTATCGGCGGCTTCTTGGGCGCTTTCTTGGAAGGCTGTTCTTTGGGCTTTCATGCCTTCAATGCTTTCTCCAACTCCCGATCGTATTTCGGTAGCCATTTCCTGCAAAACGCTGTGGGTGTCGGTTTGAAACTGTCCTAAAATTTGCTGCAAGTTGTTGGCAAATTCTTGCAACTGTACTAATGTATCTTGCTGAAAAGTTTGAATTGTTAGGATTGATTGTGCTAAACTAGAAGAGATTCCGCCCAATTCGTTTTTGAGTTCTCTGACAGCTTCGGATGCTTCTTGAGTTAACTGGGCACTTTGATCCAACCGCCCGACTACGGGTTGGATTACTTCGGTGCGGAGTCCTGAAAGCAGGTTGTTTAGTATCTCTTCGCCTTGGTCGGATTTAATCTGTTGGAGTACGGATAATTCTTGGCGGATGTCTTGGAAAACTGGGGTCATTGCTAAACCGATTTGCTGTCCGAGATCCTGGGAGTTCACATTGCTTTGCGCTTCGACGATTTGAGCAAATCCGGTTCTCATTGTCTCGATCGCCAATTCGATCGCACTTTCAGTATCGCCGCCGCTGGAATTGGCGCGGGAAAACAGTTGTTCCGGCGTTTGTAATTTCGCGATTTTATCTAATTTGTTCCGCAAATTGGATTGGTTAGCAACGCGCGCGCGATCGCCCCAAGCCAACACGATCGTAAACAAGCTAGAAGATCCCAAACCCATCAGAGAAGTCGAAAATGCTGTTTTCATCCCATCCAGCAACGTGCTAATCGAGGGTAGCAATTGTTTGGTATCTTCCAGCGAACCCAAGTTAACATTCTGCAAGCCGGTTTGAATGCCGTAAAATGTGCCTAAAACCCCGAGGGCTACTAAGACGCTGGGCACAAACCGCCACTGACTCCGAGGTGCCGATCGCCCTAAAATTCCCGGATACTGAAATAAGAGAAACCGCCCGGATTTTACCTGAGCCCTGTAAGCCTCGCCACCGGCGATTGTGTCGCCCGCCAAGTGATCGCTAAACCAGTCTAGCAGAATTTTCCAAGTGTCTGGTGCTGTTTCCGGCTGCTGTAGATCGATCGCCCCTGAGGTACCGCTTTCTAACTTCGAGCTCAAATAGTTGACAGCCTCAAAAGTCGATCGGCTTTTCGCGCCCACATAGCGCTGGTACCGCTTCACAGAAGTGTACTCGCCCCAAACAGCCGCGCACAGCAAAATTAGCGCCGCCCAGTGAAAAATGCTGTTCTGCCAAATTACCCCAAAAACAGAAGTCAAATAATTAATCAATTGCATATTGACAACCCGTTCAGTTTGTGTGTTTTACTTTAATCTCAATTCTGGGAAAAACTCACCTTAACGTTTTAATATAACAGATACCACGTCAAAAAAACCTCGTCTAACCTTCAGATTATTTATCTCATATAGCGATTCTCAAATAACTAGGACGGGCTCTCCTGCCCGTTCCACAAAAAACATTTTTTCTTGTGGAAAAGGCCGTAGAGCCTGTTACAAAATTTTATTAAAAGGATTTTTGCAAGAGGTCTAATGAGTTCCCGGGAGCGCGAGGAATTAGCAATTAACGATTACCAATTACCAATTACCAATTACCAATTACCCATTCCCGGACATACCTCATCTAAATGAGAAAGGTTATATCTAACTTTATTTGATAAATTATGTCATGATTAATAAAGAATCAAGAGGTACGCAATGTCAGCAGAATCGCCAACCCCAAAAATAGTCGTAGTCGGTGCCGGATGGGCCGGTTTAGGCGCCACCTATCACCTAGCCCAACAAGGCTATGACGTAACTTTATTAGAAGCAGGCCCTCAGCCGGGAGGCTTAGTCGCCGGGTGGAAAACCGCCGGCGGGCGTTCCGTAGAAGCAGGCATTCACGGCTTCTGGTATCCCTACAAAAACATCTTTTCGTTAGTCAAGGAATTAGGACTAGATCCCTTCACGCCTTGGACTCGTTCTTGTCAGTATTCCCCCGCCGGCTTGGAAGTAGAATCTCCCATTTTTCAGGACGAGCCGCGACTCCCCACACCGTTAGGAACCTTCCTCTACACGCGATTTAAAAGGCTGCCATTAGTCGATCGGCTTTCAGCCTTACCTTTACTCTACGCCGTCCTAGATTTCGACAACTCCGACGAAGCTTGGCGCAGGTACGATCGCGTTACAGCGCGCGAATTGTTCAAACAGTTTGGCGTATCTGCGAGGCTCTACCGCGATGCTTTCGAGCCGATGTTATTAGTAGGTTTATTTGCACCCGGAGAACAGTGTTCTGCCGCCGCAGCTTTGGGAATGCTTTATTATTTTATTCTAGCACACCAACCGGATTTTGATGTAGTTTGGTGTCGCGGCACAGTGGGAGAAAAAATCTTTCGCCCTTGGGTAGAACGCCTGGAAAAAATCGGCGCTAAAGTATTGACAAAGCGGCGAGTTACTGATGTAATAGTTGACAGCAACAACCGAGCGACGGGCGTTGTCTGCGGCGACGAAACCTTCGATGCAGATGCAGTTATTTTTGCAGTTGGCGTCACCGGAATGCAAAAAATTATCAGCAGCAGCCCCGCTTTGCAAAGCCGCCAAGAGTTTCGGGATGTGATGAATTTGGGCGCTGTTGACGTGTTAGCTGTTCGCCTGTGGTTTGACAGGAAAATTGACATTCCGCTGCCTTCAAATGCCTGTTTTGGATTTAGTTCGACTACGGGATGGACGTTTTTTGATTTGAATGCTTTGCACGATGAGTTCCGCTCGGAACCGGGAACAGTTGTGGAAGCTGACTTTTATCACGCCAATCAATTAATTCCCCTGAAAGATGAGGAAATAGTTGCCCTTGTTCAGCGGGATTTAGCGACTTGCATTCCGGCTTTTCGGGAGGCAAAAGTAATCGACAGCAGCGCGATTCGTTTGTCGCGGGCGGTGACGCATTTTGCACCGGGTAGTTATCAGTATTTGTTGCCTGCGGTCACAAGTTATGATAATGTATTTATGAGCGGTGATTGGGTTGTTACCCGTCACGGTTCTTGGTCGCAGGAAAAGGCTTGTGTTACTGGTTTGGAGGCTGCAAATTTGGTGGTTTCGCGCTTCGGAATTGGCAAGAAAGCTGCAATTATTCCGGTGGAGGCTGATGAACCGCACATTCAAATCGGCAGACAGATTAATCAGTTTGCTCGCAGTTTGACTAAAGCTGTTATTCCCGATTTTTGGCTGCCATAGTTAGAAGGAAGAACGAAGAATGAATTTCTTGCTTTAAGCGGTAAGGTGCGCATTGCGCACCCTACATATAGGCTAATGACTATTACCAATAAGGCCGGCTTTTCCAAAAAACTCCCACGGTAATTCCTATTAGTGCAGCTTCCGATAAACTTACTAAAAAAGCAGGTATCGGCAGGAATGACTTTAACAGCAAACCCAGTAAGGTGCGCAATGCGCACCCTACATATAGGCTAATGACTATTACCAATAAGGCCGGCCCTTCCAAAAAACTCCCACCGTAATTCCTATTAGTGCAGCTTCGGATAAACTTGCTAATAAAGCAGGTAGGGGCAAAAATGACTTTAACACCAAACCCAAGAGCACGCACAAAACTAAAACCCACAAATTAGTCCGGTTGAGCAAAAATTGCTGCTGCCAATACTCTAAAAAGTACACTGCTAAAGCTCCCATTCCCACTGCTGTGGCAAAAGGTATCAATATTCCGAGGGAAGAACCGTAGAGAAGCGTCAGGATGTTGCGGATTACCCGCGATTGCGTGAAACCCCAGGCTAAAAATAGTTCCACTCCAATGACGATGGAGTTGACGAGGGCGGCAATTTGCAGCATTTCTCGCCAGGGTAAAAGTTTTAAGCGGCGCAGAAAATTGCTCATAATCGGCAAATTTGGTAGGTTGCTTTGATTTTATAACAGTTTGGCTCGGGCGATCGACATTTGATGCGAGTTTGTAAAGTAAAATGAAGACAGAGGGCAGTCTCTTGACAAATTCACCCAGAGCACCTGCCTGCTAGTTGTTGGAACCCTGAAAGGAAAAGAGTTATGGTGGAGAACACTGTCGATTGTGCTGTAGCTTGCGTCAACGGCTGCGTTTTGGGCGACAAGTGCCCGAAGCGGGAATACGCAGAAGTAACTTCCAACTTTATTGAAAATACTTCTCTCGACAAAATGCTAGAAATGGCAGAGGAAGCGCTGAGAAGGAAACGGACGGAACCTCCCAAATGGGTAATCCCTGATTTTCCAGAATAGAATTACCGCTCTTTTGAAACAGCATCGCCCATTTGAAAGGGCGATGCTTTTTGTTGTTGGGAGTATCTCATTAAATGCGGAATTTATAGGTTAATTATTTACATTTTTAGACGGATTTTTTACCTCACAAACCTGCTTTTTTATGGCTTATATGGCGTCCCAACACCAATGATTAGTGGCCTCCTATTTGGGAACCTGAGGCCGCCATTTCTCGCACTTTTTGTCTAATTGGAAGTTCGATCGCAAATTCCGTTCCTTGGCCCGGTGTGGAACAACACCGCAAACTGCCGCCGTGCTTGTCTGTGACAATGTGCCAGCTAATTGACAAGCCGATTCCCGTACCTTTTCCCACAGGCTTTGTTGTAAAAAACGGGTCAAAAATACGATCGCACAACTCCTCGCTAATTCCCGGCCCGCTGTCATAAATTTGAATACTTGCCGTGTTCGAGTTGCTGACTTTCGTACAAATCCGAATCTGGTAGGGATTTGCTTGAATTTCCTCGAAAGTTTTTTCACTGGATGATTCTTCGATCGCATCGATCGCATTAGCTAAAATATTCATAAATACCTGATTGATCTCCCCGCCGCAGCACTCTACATTTTTTAAATCCGAGTCATACTCCCTAATCACCTCAATCGCGGGACGGTTCGCCTTAAATTTCAGGCGATTTTGCAAAATCATCAGGGTGCTGTCAATACCTTCATGAATATTAATCGGCTGCATTTCCCGCCCTTCTTGCCTCGAAAAATACCGCAGAGACAGAATTATATCGCGAATGCGATCGCCGCCTACCTGCATCGAATTTAGCATTTTTATCAAATCTTCCTTGATAAATTCTAGCTCCACCGCTTCGGCTGTTGATGCTATTTCCCGCGGGGGTTCGGGATAGTGCTGCTGGTAAAGATTGAGCACCTTGAGCAAATCTTCAGTATAATCGCTAACATAATTGAGATTGCCGCAGATAAAATTCACCGGATTGTTAATTTCGTGGGCGATTCCCGCCACCATTTGCCCCAAAGCCGACATTTTTTCGCTCTGAATTAACAGCGACTGAGCCTGCTGGAGTTCGTGCAGGGACTTCTGCAAATTCTCCTGTGTTTGCTGCCTCTGGTTCACCTCTTCCTGGAGTTGCTGGTTGGCTTGAGAAAGTTCAACAGTGCGCTCCTCTACCCGTTTTTCCAACTCAGAAGCCAGTTGTTCTAGGTTAATTTGAGCTTGTTTGCGATCGACAATTTCACGCTGCATTTGGGCATTTTGTTCCTGAAGTTTTTGATTCAGCTTGCGGATGCTCAAATGCGCTTTAGCGCGAGCTAAAACTTCTTGATTTTGAATCGGCTTAGTAACGTAATCAACCGCCCCCAGACTAAATCCTTTCACCTTATCTTCCGTCTCATCCAGCGCTGTCATGAAAATCACCGGAATCTCCTTTGTCAAATCGCCAGCCTTCAAAAGCCGGCAAGTTTCAAACCCGTCAATTCCAGGCATCAGCACGTCCAGCAATATCAAATCCGGCAGCGAGTATTCAGCTTTTTTGAGAGCGCTCTCCCCCGTCCGCGCCACCAACACTTTAAACCCCGATTCCGTCAAAAAATTAAACAGCACTGCCAAATTATTTTGGTTATCATCGACGATCAAGATAACGCTTTCTTCCCAAGGTAAGATGCTCATGTTTTCATTAATTCCTATATTTTTCTACGAATTCTAAAATCTTTGCTTCTTCAAAATTTTTAGCTAATTGATTCAGATGGCTGACAAAAGAGACATATCTTGCATCAATTTTTGCCAATTTTTCTGCTTGTTTTTGAATTCCTCCTAAGTCACCCATCATCGCTAATTCAAAAAGTACAGCTATTTCCTCTGCCGGAGGAGGGATAATTTTTTCATCCTGAATTTGAGATTGGTTATGGGAATCTGAATATTCATAATTTTCGTCCTGCAACTTCTCATAAATCCATTCTAACTCTAAATGAACTTGCAAGCAATTTAAAAGTTCCTCAGCCCGGATCGGCTTGGGGAGAAAAGCATTGCATCCTGCTGCTAAACTTCCTTGCTTTTCCACTTCCATAATGCTAGCAGAAGTGCCGATTGCGACCACATTTTTTAAGGCCGGCAACTTGCGAATTTGCCGCATTGCTTCAAATCCGTCCATCACCGGCATTACCAAATCAATCAAGATACAATCCGGTTGAAATTCCAGGGATTTATTCAAACAATCTTGACCGTCAGCAGCCTCAATTATTTCAAAACCCAACGGTTCTAACAGGTGAATTAAAACCGAGCGATTTTCCCACTGATCGTCCGCCACCAGAAGTTTTTTGTTAGTACCCTTGAAACCTTTGATCAATTTTTCGGAATACTTTTTCTTGGTTTCTGGGCTGTCAACTGCTAGCAAATCTAACTCAAACCAGAAAATGCTACCTCTGCCTAAAGTGCTTTCTACTTTCAATTCGCTGCCCATAATCTCGACTAATTGGCGGCTAATCGCCAATCCCAAGCCTGTTCCTTCAGTATGGCGGCGGGTATTTCCCACCTGTTCAAAAGGTGCAAATATCTTTGGCAATTCATCAGCAGCAATCCCAATTCCTGTATCTTCAACTTGAAACCGAATCCTCACCTTCGTAGTAAGGACTTCAGTCCTTCCTCCATCAAGGTTCGTAGTAAGGACTTCAGTCCTCTTTCCATCGCTTGCACAATCCACTACTGAAACCTTAAATGTTACCCCACCCCTTTCGGTAAACTTAACAGCATTGCCAATTAAATTAATCAAAATTTGGCGCAACTTCTTTTCATCGGCAGAGATTGCAGTGGGAAGAGACGAAAGATATTCGCAATTAAAAGCTATGTTTTTTTTTCCTGCCCGAATGCTACAAATAGCATTAATGCATTGAAGAAAATCGGGAAAATCAAATTCTGTAGGCAGGATTTCCATTCTCCTAGCCTCGATTTTAGAAAGGTCTAAAATATCCTCGATCAAAGCGAGCAAGTGTTCGCCGCAGCGGTGAATAACACCAATTCCATTTTGTTGTTGCGAGGTCAAATCTTTGTCGCGTTTGAAGATTTGAGTGTAACCTAAAATGCCGTTGAGGGGTGTTCGCAATTCGTGGCTCATGTTAGCTAAAAATTCGCTTTTGGCGCGGCTGGCATCTCGGGCGGCGGCTTCGGCTTTTTGGCGTTCTTGAATTTCTTCGGAAAGCAGCGAGTTTTTTTCGTGTAATTCTTGGGTGCGTTCTTTTACTTTTGCTTCCAGGGTAAAGTTGTATTCTTCTAGTTGTTTGTTGGCGGTTTCTAAGTTGGCGTAAAGGCGGGCATTTTCGAGGGCGATCGCAGCTTGGGAAGAAAGCAGTTTCAAAACTTCCAAGCGATCGGGTGTAAAAGCGCCGGTTGTTAAGTTATTTTCCAAATACAGGATAGCGGTTAATTTGCCTTGATAGACGATCGCCGCGCACAACACCGATTTGGGCTGGTGTTCGGCGATGTAGGGGTCATTGTTGAAAATAGCCTCGCTGCGGGCATCGTGGAGGACGATATCTTCGAGAGTGCGATCGACAAAATTGATTAGCGATCGCGGATACGCAAAATCCAAGCCCGCGCCTGAGAGCACCCGCACATCGCCGCCAGCTTCTCCCGCAGCTTCGATCGCAAATTCACCGTTTTTTGGCGCGATCAGAAACCCAGTTTGGGCCCCGGCATTTTCCAGCAAAATTTTCATCAATTTTGCCAGCAAAGAATCGAGGACAATTTCGCCGGAAATGGCAAGAGATGCTTTGATTACTGTAGCGAAATCCAGAGAGTTTTGACGGCCATTAGCGGTGGCAGAAGTTACAGTGAGAGTAGGGTGATTGCTGCTCAAAGAAGTGTCAATTTCCGGCATCCGTACTATCAATTGCGGATATCGTTCCTCCAAATCAGCAACCTTAGCATTCGCACCCCAGCGGATGTAGCCGTAATAAGCATCAGTCATGTAAACCTTAGCCACCTTCTCCCGCCCCGCCAACAGATAAAACTCAGCAGCTAATTCATTCGCCAAAGCCTCTTCCTGAATGTATCCCTGTTCGCGGGAATGTTGGATTGCGCGATCGTAATAATCTATTGCTTTATCTTTTTCCCCCAACACCCGGGCTTTCTCGGCCTCCACCAACTCGTATTTATGCTGGTAATTCATCGGTGCGTGAAAAGCCCAATCCTGCATCTTTTCCTGATTTGCTTCCACCTGTCGCAAATATTCTTCTTGTTGTTGAGTATCCGCCGTTGGATATACAGCTAATAGAGACAGCGAATAGTAAAAATTGTGTAGGGCAACATACATCAACCCCATTATTGATTGAATGTATTCAACTGCTAGCAAAATGTTAGCAACAGCCCCCGCGCCATCTTTCAACAAATAAAGCAGAATTCCTTTAGCTATATACAAATGAAAAAACGTCCAACCATTATTGGCAGCTTGCAACTGCGGCACCAAACTTACTTCATCAATTGCTTGTCCAATCAGCAGATACTTGTCAGTTGCCAAACCTTGCAAATTTAAATTGAGTTGCCTTTCTACATTTATTTCCAGTGCAATATATGGATTGCCAATTTCTTCGCTCAAATTTACGTATGATAATTGCTTGTTAAATAACGATTCTAGTTGCCCTCCCGTCAAAAATAGATAGATGCAATAATTACTCATACAATAACCAACATAGTCTAAAGATCCAAATTCAAGTCCATTGTGCAACGCATCTTGCAACGGAGTCAAACTTTCTTTGGCGTGTTCTTTCCACGGTCTAATAAAAGAGTTAAACATATTGTAAATGGGGCATATAAGTGGCTTGCCATTGAATATATCTAACAATTTCACAGCCAATTGCCCAGCGCGATATCCTTTTTCAATCTCTCCTACTGCACACAGTATCGTGCCGTACCAAACATAGGATAAAGCAGCGATGGCTGAATAACCCCGTTGAATGCAGAGATTAACTTGACAAACAACAATCTGAACACCAATCTCTGGTTTTACACCTAAAGCAGGAATAGTAATAGATTGAAGCAACTTTATTACTGCTATTAGCTCCGGCTCGGTCATTTTGGGCAATGTTTCTAAATCTTTAAACTCTGGCATTATTAACTCATTTTCAGCAAAATCTTGGATCTTTTTTAGAGAGAAACCCATCACAGCCAAAGCTTCCAATCCAGTATCCAAAGCTCGGGACATTTGCATGGTATTTATATACATTTGGATCTTAATCTCGTATACCTTTACCGCATCTAACTGAGTAGTAGCTTGCTGCAAGATTAACTCGCCCAGAATTTCGGATCGCTGTAAATTGGTATTAAGATATTCGGCTTCCATTGCCTCTGTATGTAGAGCCAGCGTCAAGTGATAATGACTCTGCCAACTTGACGGAACTTGACTTGACTCCTCACCAGTGCGAGAGAGAGAGTTGAGGAGTTCAATTCCCCGATTAAAATACCTGAGAGAAACTTCAAAAGCAGCCGCAGCCTTCGCTTTTTCACCTGCTATGAGATTGAGTTCAGCTAACTCGCATTTTTCCGGTTCAGATGTCAATAAGTCGATCCCGAAATTCAGTTGATTTACCAGTGCAAAAATATTATCTTTCCGTGCTTCCGGTGCAGTATTTCGCAGCAGCAGTTGACCGATTGTCAGGTGAGTTTCTTGTTTCTGCTCTTGGGGGATCAGAGAATAAGCCGCTTGCTGCACTTTGTCGTGCAAAAACTTGTAATCAACCTTAACATCTTGAAGCCCAGCCGACTCCGTTTCTGCTCCTTCAAAAACCAGCGGAATTTTGTAATCGCTGCTCAGAGGCAAAATTAGACCCGCCTGAAGCGTATCCCAAAGGTTTAATGCTGTTTCCTTCTGAGATTTTTCGCTGACAATTGCCAGGACTTCTAAATTAAACTGGTTGCCAATACAGGCGGCTAATTTTAATGCTGACTGCGCCGCAGCGGGCAACTTCCTAATATTTCGAGCGATTAACTCTACGACATTGCAGTCAGTAATCCCGATTGCTTGTATGTACCCGATATCCCACTGCCACGCACTGGATGAAAAATCGTAGACTAAGAGATTTTCTTGATAAAGAGTTCTGAGCAACTGAGTTAAAAAGAACGGATTACCTTGAGTTTTGTTAAAAAGCAGCTCTGCGAGCAGCTCGATTTTTTCTGTAATTTGAGCATCCAAAGTATCCGCAATTAATTCTTTGACATGACTTAAATTTAAGGGTGCGAGAATGATGTTGCTAACAATTGGCTGGGTTTTTACTTGTGTTTTGGCGATATTTTCAATTGTGACAATCAGCGGATGGGCGGCGCTGACTTCGTTATCTCGATAGGCTCCAATTATCAGCAAATATTTGCTATCTGAATCAGTCACCAGCAGTTCGATTAATTTCAGCGATGCCGAATCAGCCCACTGCAAATCGTCGAGAAAAATCACCAGCGGGTGCGACTGGGCGGTAAACACGCTAATGAATTGTTTGAAGACGCGGTTAAATCGGTTTTGCGATTCTGTAGGCCCTAATTGCGGTACTTCCGGCTGTTTCCCGATAATTAATTCGACTTCGGGAATCACGTCTGTAACAACTTTACCGCTGGTTCCCAAAGCGGCTAGCATTTTTTGTTTCCAAGTCTCGATAGATGCTGTACTTTCAGTTAGCAACTGCCGAATTAATGACTGGAATGCTTGAATCAGGGAAGCATAAGGAATATTGCGTTTAAATTGGTCGAATTTGCCGCTGATAAAATAGCCGCGCTGCCGGACAATGGGTTTCTGAACTTCGTTTACTAAGCAGGATTTGCCGATGCCGGAGTAACCGGAAACGAGGATTAATTCGACCCCCCCTGCCCCCCTTGCTAAGGGGGGGGAAGAAAGCTCCGAAAGCGCCCTCTGAGCAACGGGAATTCGCTCCGAAAGCCCCCCCTTACCAAGGGGAATTCCCTCCGAAAGCCCCCCCTTACCAAGGGGAATTCCCTCCGAAAGCCCCCCCTTACCAAGGGGAATTCCCTCCGAAAGCCCCCCCTTAACAAGGGGAATTCCCTCCGAAAGCCCCCCCTTAACAAGGGGGGGTTGGGGGGGTTCTACACTACTAATACGCTCAAAAGCGCTGAGTAAAGCGGCGACTTCAGTTTCTCTACCGTAGAGTTTTTGGGGGATGAGGAGTTGACCGGCCCGATCGGCATTTCCGGCAGTAAAATCAGATATATTGCCCGACGCTTGCAGCATCGCCAGACAAGCTTCGAGGTCAAACCTCAGCCCATCAGCACTTTGATACCTATCTTCCGCCGTCTTCGCCAACAACTTCATCACGATCGCAGAAATCGCTTCGGGAATTTCCGGCTTCAAACTGTGGGGCGCGGGTGCGATTCTAGCGATGTGACAGTGAACTAATTCTAAAGAGTCGATCGCATTAAACGGCAATTCACCAGTCAGCATCTCGTAAAAAGTGACACCAAGCGAATAGAAATCGCTGCGGTAGTCCATCGCCCGATTCATTCTACCAGTTTGTTCCGGCGATATATAAGCTAACGTACCTTCGAGCAAACTGGGATAGCTGGGAGTTGCGTTTTCTCGAACCAAGCGCGAGGAGATGCTGAAATCAGTAATTTTGACCCGATAGGTTTCTGGATTGATGATGATATTGTGCGGTTTAATATCTTTGTGAATTATTTGGTTTTGATGAATTTTACCCAAACTTTGGGCTAGCTGCACGGCAATTTTGAGGAATTGTGTTAAGTTGAGTTTGGTCGCTGTTAAAAATTTAGATAAAGCCAAGCCGCCAAAGTCTTCTAATGTCAGCGCCACACCATTATTATGAGTTTCTAGGCGGTAAGAATTGACAATATCTTCTATATTTATCAGATTTTTTCTGATTTTATATTCGTGTCTCAAGCGGGTAATCTCTTCGAGAGTTGGATACTCGCTTTTCAAGGTTTTGACAATGACTGGCAGGTTTTCTTTTTCCCAGATTCCCCGATAAATCACAGTATTGACACCAGAGTAAATTTGTTCGGTGATTTGATAGCCTGTTAGCAAAATCATAGTTTAATCAATTTGAATTTAAAGGGTTGACTGCTAATTTCCAGGAGTTGTGCTGTATGCGGAAGTCGATCGCGTGTGTTAGAGGGGTCATGGGCGCGGGCGATCCTCTCCGAGGGCTTCGCTAACGGCAAAACTCCCGAAATATACTCAACCATAGTACAAAACTGACAGTTGTGTCATTGGCTATTTAGCTTATGTTTAATCAGTTGTGCGCTACGTAATATTGCTTAGCTTTAATCTACTAATTTGTACTGCGACCGGAGCGATCGTACTTAAGTATTTATCGTAAATCTCAATCATTGCGAGTCAAACCCTGAAGGCTAACTTGCAAAACCGACAAACCCAAAATCAGCAAAAACAACACCAGGGCGATCGTACAAGCATAACCAATTTCCAAATCCTTAAAAGCCCGTTCGTAAAGATAATAAACAACAGTCTTAGAACTATTGCGAGGCCCGCCCTGAGTCATAATATAAACTTCCTCAAAAACCTTAGTAGCAGAAATCGCCGAAATCACCGCCACCAAAACCAAATAAGGCTTCATCAGCGGCACAGTAATATCCCAGTGTTTCCGCAAACCATCCGAACTGTCAATCGCAGCCGCCTCGTAAAGTTCTGCCGGGATAGATTGCAGCCCAGCCAAATAAATTACCATGTAATAACCCAAGCCTTTCCAGACAGTAACTGCCATCACGCTAAAGATTGCCACCTTCGGATTGGCCAGCCAAGAAACCGGAGGTAAACCCAACAATTCTCCGAACTGATTCAGCAATCCAGTTTCAGCAAACAGCCACTTCCAAGCAATCCCGGCGACAACCATCGAAATCACCGCAGGCGTGTAATATGCGGCCCGGAACCAGTTCATCCCGCGCAGCTTTTGATTGCACAAAATTGCCATTCCCAACGGTATAACAACCAATACAGGCACAACACAGATCAGATACAGCAGCGTATTGGTCAAAGTTTGCCAAAAAGTGCGATCGGCCCACAACCTCTCAAAATTCTTCAAACCCACCCACTGCGGCATTTGAGTTAAATCGTATTCGTAATTAGTAAAACTCAAATAAAAAGCTTGCAAAGCCGGCCACAAAACAGTCAAAGTCAAAATAAACAAAGCCGGAAACAAAAACAAATAAGGCGTCGAATAGCGTCGGAAAAAATTCAAATACATAATTGGTAATTGGTAATTAGTCTAGGTTCGTAGTGAGGACTTCAGTCCTTCTTTTTGGGGACTAAAGTCCTCACTACAAACCTTCGTCAACAAGCCGCCTTTATAGGTTCGTAGTGAGGAC
>NZ_JAEQCI010000132.1:0-14496 GCF_020738565.1 Microcoleus sp. PH2017_12_PCY_D_A
TGGCAAATTGAGTAATCCGTCAAGATGAAAATCCATAAGCTTAGCCTCTAGCGTAAAGTTCCTATATTATACAGTTTTCACCGCAAACCCAGAAGAGCCTTAAAAATTCGGAGTCAGGAAATAGCAAAATATGCGGACGGCAGACAAGAAACAGTAGGATTAACGGAACCTGTTATCATTGAACTGGAAGGGCGCGAGACGATCGAGGCGGCAATGGTTTTAGGCGATATGGTGCTAATCGGTCAAACTGTGTTAGAAACTTTAGACTTGCTGGTAGATTGCAAAAATCAGCGTTTAGTTCCCAATCCTGAAAATCCCGAAAAGCCTGTATTGAGAGTTTAAAAAACAAGATGGCGATGTATAACCACAATAGGTTTGTAGTAAGGACTTCAGTCCTTTCTTACAGTTTGGAGCTTCTAAGGACTAAAGTCCTTACTACAAACGAGTTTTAATGCACAACATTAAATTCACAACGATCGGCTATATTTCCAGTGGCATCGGGCGCAACCTTCCCGCTACTTCTACACTCGGCCAATTCGGATCGAACGTCAAATTTTCCAACACTCCCTCACTACCAATTACAAACGTATCCTCAATTTTTGCTCCCGACAAACTCGGATTCCAAGCCACAGCCATATTTGCTGCTAAAATATCTGAAGTAGCCGGAGTCGCCACAATTTCTCGCGCCAAATATCCAGTAGTTCCGCCTTGGTGGTGTTCGCGAATTGCTTGAGGATATCCGTGCTGTTCGTAAGCTGTTTTTAGCGTATCATAAACTGAATTCAACGAGACTCCCGGGCGGCACGAATCCAACGCAGCAGCTTCAATTTCTCTGACTTGTCGGTGCAATTCTGAATGCTTTTCTTCGATAGAACCGAAACAGACAAATCGAGTTAAATTTGCATACAAACCGTTTCCTCTGGCGCAGAATACTAACATGGCTTGCTTGCCGATTTGTTCGCCGGTGGCGGTGGCGTGGCGGTACAGCGGCAAACGCCTTTCTCCAGCAACTAATGTCAGCGCTGGATGCAAACCTCTCGCCCACAAAGCCTCTGCACCGGCGCCCGCTAATTGATATTCTGTCCATTCCGGTTTGGCGGCTGAAAGTACCTCTGTCATTGCTTCGCTTGCCTTACGCCCGACTCGCCGATATCGCTCTAATTCGCTTGACATCATTGTCTGTTTGCGAGACTGTAAAGATGCGACGATCGGCGTTTCTTTGGGATGAATTGGTCGATCGCACATCACGTTACCGCCCGCAGTAATTTCATTGACAAAAGCTTCGCGCTGTGCAACATCAGCCCAAGGATAGATGTGCCTTTGAAAATTGGCTGGCAATTCTTCGTCTTGCAAGCGTTGAGCTTCGATTTCATCTGTCAGCACAAAAGCGTTTTCGGCGGTGACTAAAATTTCTGCAACTCCGGTTTCTGCGGTTAGCAATACTGTATTGGAACCGCCCGCTGTGGCCCAGGCAAACCAGTCAGTGCCGCGCAATCGAAGGGATCTCGATCCGGTTTCTGTTAAAGTTTTGCGGATGAATTCGAGTTTGCGATCGACTTCTGGGTTTAATGAGTTTATCATATAAGTTCGTAGTAAGGACTTCAGTCCTCTCTAAAGGTTTGTAGTAAGGACTTCAGTCCTCTCTAAAAGGTTCGTAGTGAGGACTTCAGTCCTCTCTAAAGGTTTGTAGTAAGGACTTCAGTCCTCTCTAAAAGGTTCGTAGTGAGGACTTCAGTCCTCTCTGAAGAAAGGACTAAAGTCCTTACTACGAACCAATTTTATTAATAGAGATTTACAGATACTGCTTGCAATTCTTTTGCTTTTTCTTCGGGTAAAGCGTCGTTAGCAAACATTCCGGCGGCGAGTTCGGTTCCTGCTAGGTATTTTAGCCGATCGCGCGATCGGTAGGGCGGATAAAACTGGGCGTGCAAATGCGCCTCCGGGTGAGGCTTTCCGTCTGTGGGGCCTTGAAACCAAGCCATCAAATAAGGGAATTGGCGGTGCCACAAACCGTCGTATTTAAGGGCGACTGTTTTTAAGGCTTTGGCGAGCGATCGGCGCTGTTTTTCGGTAAGATCGATAAATGTGGCAACTGGTGCGATCGGCGCAATCCACACTTCGTAAGGGTAGCGGGCGCAAGCGGGCACAAAGGCGATCGCATCTTCGTCTAAATAAAGAATGCGCTGTTTGTCAGCTATCTCTTTTTGAATCAAATCTTGCAGCAAACCGCTGTTATTTTTTTGATAGTAAACCGACTGACATTCTAACATCCGCGCTGGCACCGGAGGCACGAACGGATAAGCGTAAATTTGACCGTGGGGATGGTGCAAAGTTACTCCGACTTCGACGCCGCGATTCTCAAACGGTAATACATATTGAATTTCGGGATTGCTGCCAATAACTGAAGTGCGATCGGCCCACACTTCTAACAGCAATTCTAAGTGACTTAACTCCAAAGAACCCAACGAAGCCTGCGGATCTTGAGTGAAAACAACGACTTCGCAAATGCCCTTAGCGGGCAAAGTTTCGACAATATTTGCAGGTGCGTTTTTTGCCTGCAAAGTCATCGAGGGAAAGCGGTTGTCAAAAACAGCTACATCGTAATCTCCCGGCGGCAATTCTGTCGGAAACTTAGGGTTAATTGTCGCAGCCAGCGGGTTGTATTCCGGCGGCGGCATGAATGTTCTGCCCTGGCGGTGGCTGGCATATGCTACCCATTCCCCCCGCAAAGGATGCCAGCGAAAGTGCGGGTTTGCTTGTACGGGCTCGTTGCTGGGACTTACTGCCGCGATGCCTTCTGGGATTGGGTAGCGGCTGTAGAGTTTCAGCGGGCGGCCGTCTGGTTTTAGCAATGTTTGGGAGTGCATTTTTTGGTAGGGGCGATCGTTTTTATGAGTCCGGGACTTACGCATTAAAGCCCAAGAAACCGGGTTTTTTACTTTAAGTGCTGGCTTCGAGGGAGGATTTTTGTAAAAAAACCCGGTTTCTAACTGCCGCCTGCGTCTGTGACTGTCGATTTTAGGAGTATAACTTCGTGTTTTGAGAATGCGCCCCTATCTAAAGTCGGAAATTATGTTGATAAGTCAAGTTAGGAGTGCGAATTTAAGCCGATCGTCCGCGAGTCCGCCAGGGGTTTAAACCCCTGGCGTCGGGCGAAAGTCCTCTAAAAAATGATAAAGTGTCCAGCGATCGCCCTATATAATTAAGCGTCTGAGTTCAGAAACCGGGTTTCTTTCTAGATATCTCGCTACCCACCCAGATTTTTCGTAGAAACCCGGTTTCTTTCCTTAGCCTCGGAGCTCAAACAAAAACCGGGTTTATTCCCCTACCGCGTTTAAATTATTCATGCAACTTAAGAGAATGGTAATATACTAAAAGTACAATTTAAGTGCGATCGCTCTGATATAATTAAATTGCTATTCTATCAAATCTCTATCAGATGTACATACCTGTTACTTTCGACGGCGGTATTCAAAGAAACGAAGCCATAGAAATCAAAGCCAGAAACTTTAAAGAGTTAAACTTACAGGAAAGACATATTGAAGAGTTTTTGCGCCAAAACATTAATTTGCTCTTTGGAGATGACGAAACTCTTCTAGTTGTTGGTCAACAAGTTCGTAATGCAAGTAACGGGATTAGCGACCTGACTGCCATTGATGCAGATGGCAATATTGTGCTGATCGAGATTAAACGCGACGTACAAGACATCAAGGCAAGAAAAGAACCTTTTGAATTTCAAGCTATCAGGTATGCCGCGAGTTATGCCAAAATTTCCACACCTGAATCTCTTGTAGAGTCGGTCTATAGCTCGTATATCGAGATACACAAAGATGAATATGAATTAGGTGATTTGACTCCTAGTGAAAAAGCGAGACGAGAGTTAAATAAATTTTTGTCCAGCAATGACGCACTCAAAACCTTTAATAAAAAACAACGAATCATACTTATAGCCTCATCCTTTGACGAGCAAACCCTCTCTGCTGTTGCTTGGTTGATTTCAAATGGGGTGGACGTTATTTGTCTTAATATTACTCCTGTTTTTATAGGAAAGCAAGGTTTTTTGAGTATTGAAAAAATTTTGCCTCCGGCACAACTGGATGATTTTTATGTGGGTTTAGCCGGAGTAGGTTCTACAATTAAGGGAGACATTATATCGACTGCTGCTGCCTTTAATAGAACTTGGCTACCTCGAATGGACGAGCTGTTTGAGTGGCAATTAATCCAAGCTGGGGAGAGCCTTGAAATTAAAGAATTTGATAGCTCGGAAGCTATAATAATTGACGATACATTTGTCAGATTTAAGGGAGAAGAAATTTCTTATAATAATTGGGGCAAGAAAGTTACTGGGTGGTCTTCTATAAATATTTATCAATGGGCAGTGCTTGGTTCGACTAAGAAGACATTACATGAATTAAGAATGGAAAAAATGGCAGAGTTGGAAGCCAAAGCCAGTCAAAGTGAAAAAGTTCAAAACGAAGATGTTGGATAAATTATATCCAAAATTGTGAAAATGAATCTTAGAGTTTGTCCGATCGTTCTTAGGAGTGAAGCGAATGTTAAAACTATTAATTATTTGATTGTCAAAAAAGGTGCGCATTGCGCACCCTACAGAAGCACTTATCAATCCTGCGACTTCAACAGCGGTTCAATCTGCTGCCGTTGAAACTGCAATTCATCCGCCAAAGGCTGATAAATCTCTCGATCGCCCAATTCATCGCAATAATCCCACAAACCATTGTAACAGTGCCTGTCATCATCCCAACCAGGATGGTTAACAATCGGATACAAACAAACTCCGTCTATCGGAACGCCCGCTTTCATTGCCACCGCTACCTCACTGCACACATAATTGAACCAGACAGGTCTAAAATCGTCTTCAGTGCCTGTTTCTGCTACGAATAAGGGCCGGCCGTAGCGATCGAACACTTCCTGCAGCATTTCGCTAAACGGGCGGTACAGCGGATCGGTGTATTTCATGGGTTCTTCATTGTGAATCCACTGATTGCGATCGTAATAATTCACCCCAATAATATCGAGATATTTTTCCTGACCGCCGATCTCGGGGCGAAAGCGTCCCGCCAACATATCCCAAGCTTGATATTGAGATAAGCGATAACCTTCCGCCGCGTCTTTATCCTCCGGTTTGTCAGGATCGGCAATAATATTAATTACCGGGTCAATCTGAACGATGCGGGTGCTGGGTTCGACTTCCCAAACTGATTCGATCGCTGCGATCGCCGCTTTGATTAACTGAATTTTCAGTTCGTCTCCCCGCCCTTTAGCAAAGGGATTGATGTAAGCGACATCGCCGCCGGCCCAGGCAATAAATGAAATTTCATTGACAGGCGTTACAAAAGGTGTTTGGTCTGTTTCTGAAATTAGCACCTGCATAAAAGCGCGCACCATCTTCGCAAACCGGGAGACGAATTCGGGACTGAAAATATCAATATCGTCGGGCCAGCCGTAGTGAAACAAATCCCAAATTACCTGCATTTTTGTGTCGCGGGCGGCGCGAATTATTGGCAGGGCGCTGGAAAAATCGTAGGTTTCGGGAGTCTGTTCGATTAAGTGCCAGCGGAGGCCTTCGCGGACTGTGTAGATGCCTTGCTGTTGCAAGCGCTGGTAGTCGGCGATCGCAAATTTATCGTGGCCGGTGGCGGCTGTGACATCGAGGCGTTTTCCCGATCGCAATTTGTGGGTCGAACATTCAAATCCGCCCATGAAAAAACTTTGAAACATCATTAAACAGTTGACAGTTGACAGTTGACAGTTGACAGCGAGATTTTAAGGTTGGTAGTAGGGAATGCGAGTCCTTAAATATTTCTAAGAAAGGACTAAAGTCCTCACTACAAACGGTATTTTGGTTTGTAGTGAGGACTTTAGTCCTTCCGATCTTTAAGAAAGGACTAAAGTCCTCACTACAAACGAGATTTTGGTTGGTAGTCTATCGATTTAGCACTGAGTAATAGCTTGCGGCTGCGAACTTTCTTCGGGAATATCCCAGCCGAGAGTTGCCGCCGCGATCGCCTGTAGGGGAAACTTAGGAGTGCGATCGGCATACAGCAAACCGTTAGCTTCTTGGAAAGTATCGGTCAACTGCGTGTAACAAAATCCGCTGAACATTTCCACTCGGTTTACCACGTGCAGCAGCGCCGTGTAGCGCCTTTGCAGTTCAGAGGTGTCCGACGCCCGCACGTAGCCCCAAACCCTGTGAAAATCGGGGTTTTCGCGGCCGGCGCAGGCGATGCCACCGAATTCTGTCAGCATCACGGGCTGTCCTTGGTGCGGGTGTCCGTCGAGGGTGAGGATGCGCCCTCCGGGACGCCCGCGATCGAACAAATCCGCTAGCTGGACTTCTGGCCCGTAGCGCTTTGCTACAGTTTGCGGGTTGTTGTCGTAGTCGTGAATCGCCAGGATGTCGGTATCGATGCTTTCCCAGCCGTCGTTACCGATGACGGGGCGAGTCGGATCGAGAGTTTTGGTCAAGAAATAAAGGGCTTGCACGTAGTTGCGGTGGGCTGCTGCTTCGACTAAATTCGGAACTCCCCAAGATTCGTTGAACGGCACCCAGACTACGATACAGGGGTGGCTGGCGTCGCGATCGATCGCTTCCGTCCACTCCCGCGTCAGCCTGTCAACGGCCTTGGGAGTGAAGCGGTAGGCGCTGGGCATTTCTTCCCAAACTAACAGCCCCAGCACGTCGGCCCAATACAAAAATCGCGGATCTTCGATTTTTTGGTGTTTGCGGACGCCGTTGAAACCCATTGCTTTGACTAATTCGACATCGCGGCGCAAGGCTTCGTCGGAGGGCGCAGTCATCAGGGTGTCGGGCCAGTAACCTTGATCGAGCACCAGTCTCAGGTAGTAGGGGCGGCCGTTCAGCATGAAGCGATCGCGCTGAATGCTGACAGTCCGCATCGCGGTGTAGGATTTAATTTCGTCAAGCAGTTTGCCGTCAGCCCACAGCTCAACTTGTGCGTTAATTAATGTAGGTTTTTCGGGACTCCACAGCAGTTCGTTGCGGTAGTCGTCGATCCCCGGGTCTGAGAGGGCGATGCGGCGGTGGATTTCGCCGTTGATCACTTCGTAGGTGTCGTTAACCAGCAGCATACAGCCGATCGACAGTTTAACTTTAATTTGAATCCCCGACTGGCGATCGCCCGCCACAAACGCCTCAAAACCGATTTCCCAGCGTTCAAACTGGGGAGTCCAGCGGATGCGATCGATATAAGTGTGAGGCACCAATTCCACCCACACCGTCTGCCAAATGCCGGTTGTACGCGGATACCAGATGCTGTGCGGCTCTATTTGCCAATCTTGCTTCCCGCGCGGTTTTGCCAAATCTTGCGGGTCGTCGTGGGCCCAAACAGTCACCCGCTGCGGCCCGATGGGATTCAAAACTGCTGTAATGTCTGCGGTGAAAGGAGTGTGTCCGCCTTCGTGTTCGATGACAAACTGACCGTTTACCCAGACGCGGGCGCGGTAGTCTACGGCGCCGAAGTGGAGGAGAACTCTGCTTTCTGTGTGGGGTACGTCAAATTCGCGATCGTACCAGCAGTTAGCGTGAAAATTCGTGTCGCCGATCCCGCTTTTTGCCGATTCGGGAACAAACGGCACTTCTATAGTGTGACTCCAGTCCGTAATGTCGATCGGCTGCACGCAGCGTCCCGCGTCATCATAAGCAAACCTCCACTTACCGTTCAGACAAATCCAGTTACTGCGGCGCAATTGAGGGCGCGGATAACCTGTTTTCCGCCCTTGAACAGTCACCTTATTGTCTAAAGTGGAAGACTCTTCAATATCGCAATTTTCTAGTTCTCTACCTAACCAACTCATCGGCACATCTACCCGAAGTTATATTTATAGATTAGCGACAATTCCCCCGACTTTCACAAGTTTTTTGCGTTCTAATTTACCCCCTAAAAAATTAAAGATTTTCACTTCAAACAGCCTGAGCTTTACTTGCGTTTGTGTCTCGCTTTTATCAACTTGTAGGGTTTGTCAGTCAGCTAACGACTCGTAAAATCAAGCTATCATTCTCACTGACGCAGCAGGCGATCGCTACAGGCCATGAGTCTTGACTGCAAAGTTTAGCTAGCAACACTTTGCAAACCTCCTAAAGGTTCAGTTAGGTCACTTTTGAGGAGAGGTTCTTCCGGAGGTGGCAAACACTGAAATATCTGTTCGAGTCCCGTGAGTTCAAATAGCATTCTCACTTGTTCGCTCATGGCAGATATCAAAAGTATACATCCGCTGTCTCTAACTAATTTCATAATCGCCACTACAGCCATTAACTCCGAATTTTTCAAGAACTTGATATTTGAGAAATCGATCATCATAATTTTGCCGTCGCTTTCAATTAAGCGCTCTATTTCTTTCTGAAACTGAGGAAATAGAGAACCTTCCAAAATCTGATGAGACAAAATAATTTTCACGATCACGCTCATTTTTACCTCAACGGTTGTTTGCATTGTTAAAAAAACTTTGATAAAAACCGAGTAGGGTGCGCACTGCGCACCTTACTGATAAAAACCGAGTAGGGTGCGCACTGCGCACCTTACCTTCTCAAGCTGTCAACTGTCAACTGTCAACTGTCAACTGTTTGCTGTCAACTGTCAACTGAACCGTACCAACTCACAGCTTGCAGTTAGTTGCTAGCAGATTTGCCATTGCCGTTAACAGCAGCAACTTCTAGAGAAGCAGCGACTGGGAGTTCAGCAACTGCGTTCGACGAACTTAAATTAGAGCCAGAACCGTTAAGATTGTCCGCGAATTCAATCACCGGCTTGGTCGTAATTTGAGTGTAAGTTGTCAGAGCTTGAGCGACAACTTGATCCATGTTGTAATACCTGTAAGTCGCCAGCCTTCCCACAAAAGATACTCCCGGAGTCGCATCAGCCAAAGCCTTATATTTCTTGTATATTTCCGCATTTTCCGGACGCGGAACCGGGTAGTAAGGGTCTCCCTCAGCCTGGGGATATTCGTAGACAATGCTTGTTTTTTGATGCTCTTGTCCCGTGAGGTATTTAAACTCCGTGCAGCGAGTATATAAATGCTCGTTCGGGTAATTTACCACCGGTGCTGCTTGGTGTACGGGTACGTTCAGCGTCTCGTGCTTGAATTCCAAGGAACGGTAAGGCAGTTTCCCGTAGCAATAATTGAAATAGGAATCCACCGGCCCGGTGTAAATCATTTCACCGTAAGGAATAAAACCTTCAATCTCCCGGTAGTCAGTATTCAGCATCACCTTGATGTTTGGGTGAGACAGCATCTTTTCAAACATCCGAGTGTAGCCGTGCAGCGGCATTGCTTGGTAGGTATCGGTAAAATAGCGATCGTCCCGATTAATGCGGGTGGGTACGCGCGCAATCACTGATTTATCGAGTTCCGACGGATCCATTCCCCACTGTTTGCGGGTGTAGTTGCGGAAGAATTTCTCGTAAAGTTCGCGGCCGACTTTGCTGACTACAACATCTTCGGAAGTGCGAATGTAATCCTTTGGTTCTGCTACTTTCGCGAAGAAATCTTCTACTTCAAATGATGTGAGATTCAGTCCGTAAAGTTTGTTTACGGTGTTGAGATTGATGGGAATTGGCAGCAGTTGACCGTCAACGCTGGCGAGGACGCGGTGTTCGTAAGGTCGCCACTCGGTGAACTGCGAAAGGTACTCGAAAACTTGGCGCGAATTGGTGTGAAAAATGTGGGGGCCGTATTTGTGAACTAGGATGTCGTGATTGTCGTAATGGTCGTAGGCGTTGCCGCCGATGTGGTTGCGGGTATCAATTATCAAGACTGTTTTTCCCGCCTGATTTGCTAGTCTTTCGGCAATAACGCTACCTGCAAATCCTGCTCCGACAATTAAATAGTCAAACATTAAAACACCTCTGATTTTTTAGGTAATTGGTAATTGGTAATTGGGAATTGGGCATTGGGCATTGGGCATTGGGCATTTGTAACAAATAACCAACAGTCAACAGTCAACAGTCAACAGTCAACAGCCAACTGACTAATGACTAATGACTGCTGACTAATGACTTCTTCCTTCTAACTTCGATCGCACTTTCGATCAACCCCAGCATTTCTCCCCAGGTATTGTCCCAAGAATTGTCAGCTAAAAAAGCATCTACTTCGCCCAGCCACTTGGTGCGATCGTCCGAAGTTTCGCCCATGATTTCTTCAGCAGCAGCAACGAATTCTGCAACATTGCTAGCAATCCGAACCAAGTTGTTTTCTCCGTAGGGGCGCACCACGTCGCGGATCGGAGTAGAAATCACCGGTTTGCCGGCAGCGAGATATTCGGGAGTTTTCGTCGGACTAATAAATTTAGTCGATTCGTTAATAGCAAACGGCAGCATTGCTATATCCCACCCGCCAAGATACCCTGGCAGTTCTTGATAAGATTTGCCGCCGAGATAGTGTATGTTTGGGTGAGTTGGTAGAGTAGCCGGGTCTATTTTTACCACCGGGCCAATTATCACTAAATGCCAGTCCGGCCTCGCTGCGGCAATGCCGCCCAACAGTTCGATATCCATGCGTTCGTCTACGACGCCATAAAATCCCAAACGCGGGTGAGGAATGTCTTTTTGATCTGCCGGTTCTTCTGAAAGATTCCTCGCTGTAGCAAAGTGTTCTTTTTCGATGCTGCTGGGGAAAGCATGAATGTTTGGGTGCTGGTGCTGTTTGGCTTCGTAGAGGCTGTGTCCGCCTGTAAATACGACGTTGGCGCGCTTTAATAGTTGGGTTTCATTTGCTTTTAACTCCGGGTGCGCGCCCTGAAATGCTGACAGTTCGTCCATGCAGTCGTAGACTACAGATAGCGGCTTTAAGTGGTTGGTGAAACTGACAGCCATTGGTGTGTAATACCAGAGGATGTACTGGCTAATTTCTGCTGCTTGAAACAAATCATCTAGCATGGCTTGCTGAGCAGTTTTTGCTGTTTCTTCGCCGATTCCTTCGCTCAGGTGCGGTACTATTACCCAGACTCCGGTTTCGTGGATGCTGACATCAAGGCGCCAATCTGTTGCGGCGCTAAAAACAGGTTCTTCTACAAAGAATACGCGGCGATTTTTGGCACAGCGCCCCAAGAGATGTTGCGGACGCTGATAGACGAAATTCCACCGCAAATGAGACAGGCAAACTAAATCCGGTGCATCTAAAGCAGCAGTTGTTGATAAGTTAGCGCGCAAGGCGGGCGAGGGTGCGAATTGAGAGGGGGATTTTGCTGGATCTATAGAGGTAAATCGGATTTCCCATCCTCGACCTTTATTGCTATAATTTTTGTTTACTGAGTTTTCGGGCGGGGACATAATTAGCCTCGGGAATTTGTAGATGAAAATTTGTGAGGAAAATTTGAGTCATGAAAAATTGTCAATAGGATATCCTTCCCAGCAGTGTCTTACTGAAATTTGCAAGCATCAATCTGAGAATTTTTATTGACGAGCAAGCGCCGCATTTATTAGACCAAACAAGGCAAGTGCTTAGGTGCGGAAAAACACGCTTATCTGTTTTTTTCAGAACTGAAAGTGGAGATAAGTTAATATTGTTTGACTTGCTATTGTTGTTAAATCTAACTCAGTTTTTCTGCGATTACTTCTATCTGAAGGATGACTTCGAGGGCAGGGCGTGCCTAGTTTGCACGCTTTTCAAAAGCGGTTAAAATGCCGATCGCTCTTGTAAAATGACTCTTAACTGGCAGGTACGGGCTAAAAGCGAGCGAGTTTTATTGCTGTATTGGGTAGAGTAGAGAAAATTTGCGATCGAGCTTTTGTTGCCCTTTGCTTTAACAAAGCTCGCGTTTTTTCAACTTATCCGAGCGTAAATCTGCCAATTTGTATCTTAATATACAATGTTTTTCCCGAGATTTATGACTTCCGATAGATTAACAATTGACCGTTTATGTATTCGGGTTAAACCTACACCTGGCAGCCTTCTCAACTATACCGGAGAAACGGGGTAACAGCCACGATAAACCTATAATTTTACGCGATTATGCGGCAAGAAACCAAGGTGACAAGATTGGTGCAAGATGTGAGATTAAACTGACGCCCCGAGCACAAATCTCAATCATCCCTCTAAGGGCGGGTTTGCCGATATCTGTGATTCCTACACCAAATATCCGCGCACACCCGCGACTAGAAGATAGCAGCAACAGCCAAGACTGTGAGGACGTTCTTAATTGCTGTAACGCTATTTTTCCCTCTTCCTTCTTCCTTCTTCCCTCTTCCTTCTTCCTTATGCTGTAGCAGCAACTTTACAGTCGGCGGCTGTCAATTTTGGCGATTCCCCCTCCAAAGGCAAAATCTTGCACCATCGAACTCTTTAAGAAATCGTGGGGAAAACCCAATTCAATGGCACTTACTTTGTCTAACTGCTGCATTTGTTCGGAGGTTAATTCAAACTCCAAACAAGCGAGATTTTCTTGAAGTTGCGAGAGTTTGCGGGAACCAACAATCGGAATCACATCGATTGGTTGCTGGCGCAGCCAATTCAGGGCTACTTGAGAGGCAGGTTTGCCAATTTCGGCTGCTATGAAGCCAACTTCAGCAGCAATATTGAGGTCTCGATCGCTAATTTTTCCAGCTTCAGGTGAATTAAGCCGTTTAGCTTCGCCGGCGGTTTCTGAAATGTTGTATTTTCCTGTCAGCAAACCGCCTGCTAGGGGGCTCCAAGCTGTGACGCCAATATCGAAGGCTTTCGCCATGGGGAGCAAATCGCGTTCGGGAGTTCGCTCTTTTAAAGAATACTCGATTTGCAAGCCGATAAATGGTGTCCAGCCGCGCAGGTTGGCGATCGTATTTGAAGCAGAAATAATCCAAGCCGGCGTATCGGAAATGCCGATGTAGAGAATTTTGCCGGCGCGTACCAAATCGTCAAAGGCGCGCATTACTTCTTCGACGGGTGTTGTAAAATCCCAAGCGTGCAGCCACAGCAAATCTATGTATTCAACTTGCAATCGCTTCAAACTGGCTTCTACTGCTTGCACCATATTTTTGCGGTGGTTGCCGAAACCGTTGATTTCGCCATTCTTCATGTTGAGGCTGTATTTAGTTGCAACTACCCATTTTTCGCGATCGCCCCCGATGAAGTCGCCGACATATTTTTCGCTGGTACCGTTGGTGTAGAGATTCGCGGTATCAATGAAATTGCCGCCGGCTTCTGCAAAGGCGTCGAACATTTTCCGGCTTTCGTCGTAGGAACCGCCCCAACCCCATTCTTCGCCAAAAGTCATGGTGCCGAGGCAGATTTCGGAAACGCGAAGTCCGCTGTGACCTAGTAATTTGTATCTCATGTCACCTATCCGTTAGTTCATGGCTCTTAACAGTCTAGATCTAAATTTGCCGTGTGGGCATCAGCCGGAGGTGAGGGGCTTTGGGGGTGCTATCTTTGCGGAGCTCGTTGTTGAATGTTTTGTCAATTTAGGAATGGCAATTAAATAACCTAAGCGATTCCCTTGTTACCAGGTTCTGCCAGGGGGAACGCATCTTATTGAACGCCTTGTATCAGTGGTAACTCTAAGCAACCATCAGACAGTCCAGCTACCAAATCAAAGCTGTAACTCAAGCTTAAATTCGGCAATTTTCAGTTGACATTCTGATTGTAATGCTCGATCGAGTAGCCATGACTGCCAAAGTCGAAATTTGCCCGCCCGGTAGCAAAAGCGCGAGATCCCTTTTCTTCCCAAAAAACATCGCCCTTATCGCAAAATTCACCCAGTCAGGACTTACGCATAAGGCCAGAGAAACCGGGTTTTTTAGCCTTACTGTGGACTATAATGCGGATTTTCGTTAAAAAACCCGGTTTCTGACTACCCGTGCGTCCAGGATTACCAGTGCTAAAATGATTTAAAAATCAACATACCGGAATGAAGTCCTATGCCCTCACCATTTCCCGGAATGAACCCCTACTTAGAACACCCCGATTTCTGGCAGGAAACTCACCATTGGTTGATTGTTGCGATCGCCGACTACATCATGCCTCAAATTCGCCCCAAATATGAGATAGCCATCAAAAAACGCATCTATCAAATTAACGACACCAATGACAATAACGATGACTCGCTTTTAGTAGGTATCCCCGATGCAGCCATCAAACGCCAACCCAATACCCCCGAGGTTCCTACCGGTTCAGTTGCCACTGCCACTCTAACAGTTCCCACTACCGTCAAAGTGCCAGCCCCTGAAAAAATTAAACAGACTTACCTAGAAGTACGAGAAATGGCAACTAGACAAGTTGTCACCGCAATTGAAATTCTTTCTCCAGTCAACAAACGCAGTGGAGATGGCAGAATTACTTACCTCAAAAAACGCCAAAGTATTTTAGGTAGCTTGACGCATTTAGTTGAAATCGACTTGCTGCGAAAAGGGGAAGCTATGCCCGTACTTAACGGGACTTAAACATAAAATACGATAAAAATAGGTTATAATAGTTACAGAGCAAGCATATAACGTTAAAAAATGACCCATGAAAGAGACAACCCCTGCGGCGATGCCCCCCTGC
>NZ_JAEQCI010000133.1:0-14430 GCF_020738565.1 Microcoleus sp. PH2017_12_PCY_D_A
CGAAGCCGTATCCTCGAATGCAGGAACCTCGCTGTATCTTAAAAAGTAAACAGGCTAGGTGATTGAGACTTGAGCAGTGCCATTGGACTTTAGTCCGCATCCAAGAAAGGACTAAATTTCTCACTACAAACCAATTTGATTGTCATCGTTCCATAAAGGTTTGATCGTTCGGACTTTAGTCCGCATCCAAGAAAGGACTAAAGTCCGAACGATCAAACCTATTTGATTCTGGTCATTGTAGCGGAAACAATATCAAAAATAAATCTCTTAATTTATACTTTCCAAAACAAAAAGCGCCCTCATTTCGAGAGAGCGCTTTTTGTCAATCAAAAGCTAAATTTAGCCGTTGATGGAAGGAGCAACCATTGCTACTGGGGTGACTTCACCGGCGGCCAAGTCGAGCGGGAAGTTGTGAGCGTTGCGCTCGTGCATTACTTCCATACCCAAGTTGGCGCGGTTGATGACATCCGCCCAAGTGTTGATGACGCGACCTTGTGAGTCGATAATCGATTGGTTGAAGTTAAAACCGTTGAGGTTAAACGCCATCGTGGAAATACCTAAAGCGGTAAACCAGATGCCGACAACTGGCCACGCACCTAACAAGAAGTGCAAGGAACGGCTGTTGTTAAAGCTGGCGTATTGGAAAATCAAACGACCGAAGTAGCCGTGGGCTGCAACGATGTTGTAGGTTTCTTCTTCTTGACCGAATTTGTAACCGTAGTTTTGCGACTCAGTTTCACTTGTCTCGCGAACCAAAGAAGAGGTAACGAGAGAACCGTGCATGGCAGAGAACAGAGCACCGCCGAATACACCGGCAACTCCCAACATGTGGAAGGGGTGCATCAGGATGTTGTGCTCGGCTTGGAACACGATCATGAAGTTGAATGTGCCGCTGATACCCAGGGGCATACCGTCAGAAAAGCTGCCTTGTCCGATCGGATAAATCAAGAATACCGCGGTAGCAGATGCCACAGGTGCAGAGTAAGCCACGCAGATCCAAGGACGCATTCCTAAGCGGTAGCTCAGTTCCCACTGACGGCCCATGTAGCAAAAAATGCCGATGAGGAAGTGGAAAATGACGAGCTGGTAAGGGCCGCCGTTGTACAACCATTCGTCTAAGGAGGCTGCTTCCCAGATGGGATAGAAGTGAAGCCCGATCGCATTTGAGGAAGGAACAACAGCACCGCTGATCAGGTTGTTGCCGTACATCAAGGAACCAGCAACTGGTTCGCGGATGCCGTCGATATCTACAGGAGGAGCTGCCACAAAGGCAATAATGTAGCAAACGGTGGCGGTGAGGAGAGTTGGGATCATCAGAGTCCCGAACCAACCCACATAAATGCGGTTGTCCGTGCTAGTTACCCACTCGCAGTAACGTTCCCAAAGGCTGCCACTTTCGCGACGCTGTAAGGTTGTTGTCATTTGGTTTATGATTGCTTAATTGAATTTTCAACGTTCTGTTGTGGAAATCTCCACGCTTATATTAGTAACATTATTCACTCAAGTTTGCCAAGGGTTTAGTGCTTACAATTAAAACTTTTTACAAACATTTACAAATTTTAATTTTTAGTGAATATTTGTAGTTATTTGCAAAGCAATATTACAAAAAAAATACGATCGACTACAGCGGACAGAGGAGCTGAATTTTTTGTCTGTAGGTTTGTTCAGCAGTTGAATTCAATTACTGTTGTTCAGGTCGATCGCCTTTCTAGTTAAATATCTCTTAATTAGGTTTTGAACAGATTATTTTTAATATTTGTTTACATATCGATGGTCGGTGGATTTGGGCAGGTAATTTTTTATTTGTATAATATTTGCCAGTTGGTTGATGGTGCGATCGCGCTACACTCAATAATCCTCGATCGAGCGAGTTCATTAACAAAAAAACCCGGTTATATCGTGTCCGGTGGATTGACCGCAATAAATAAAGTTCGGTTCGTAGTGTGGACTTTAGTCCGCAGTATGTTGCGGACTAAAGTCCACACTACGAACGGTTTTTGTTTCTGAGGATGAGTTCGCAAGTTCTGCGGGAAAAATCAGCCTTTAGCCTGGGGGCCAGTTCATTTGGCGTCCGCCGAGAATGTGAAGGTGCAGGTGATCTACGGTTTGTCCGCCGTCATTGCCGGTATTAATCACGACGCGATAGCCGTTACTGAGTCCGAGTTGTTCCGCTACCCGCTTGACAGTCAGCAGCAGGTGTCCCATGAGGGCATGATCTCCCGATTCGGCATCGGCTAATTTGGGAATAGGTTTTTTGGGAATGACGAGGATGTGGACGGGCGCTTGCGGATTGATATCTCTGAAGGCGAGGGCTAAGTCGTCCTCATAAACGATGTCTGCGGGAATCTCTTTGCGGATGATTTTGCTGAAAAGCGTTTCTTGGGTTGTCATGAGTGTTAACGAAGTTCGGCAACGGGCAATGTACGGGATGTAACGGATGTAACGGATAAATTTTCAGGGAAGGGGGAAGGCGGAGGGGACAAGGGGAGGAAGGAAGGGGGAAGAGGCAGGAGGAGAGAAGGAAGAGGAGAAAAGGAAAAGGCAATGAAAAGTTTTTCTTGCCTCTTCCGATATTCATTAGTCATTGTTAATCATAATAGATGATGGAGCGAAGACAGGCAAATTGAGGATAAACAAAAATGCTTGCGAGGGTTTGGAGTGCATCGATCGTAGGAATTGACGCGGTAAAGGTGGGTGTAGAGGCTGATGTGTCGGGGGGACTGCCGAAAATTGTGGTTGTGGGGTTGCCCGATTCGGCGGTGCAAGAGGCTAAAGAAAGGGTTAAGGCTACGCTCAAAAATTCGGGATATGGTTTTCCGATGCGGAGTATTGTCATAAATTTAACTCCGGCGGACTTGCGTAAGGAAGGCCCGAGTTTTGATTTGCCGATCGCCATTGGCATTTTAGCAGCATCGGAACAGGTCAGCGCCGAGCTGTTGGGAGATCATTTGTTTTTGGGGGAACTCTCGTTAGACGGGAGTTTGCGGCCTGTGGCGGGGGTTTTGCCGATCGCCGCTGCTGCTGCCAAAATGGGTATTTCGGGGTTAATTGTACCAGCGGCCAATGCCACAGAAGCGGCTTTGGTAAAAGGAATATCTGTTTACGGTTTTGAAAATATATTTGCAGTTACTGATTTTTTGAACAATCCTCAAGTTTATTCACCAATACAAGTAAACGGTAGAGAAGAGTTAGGCAAAACGCGGTTTCCGGGTCTAGATTTGAAGGATGTAAAGGGGCAAATTCACGCGCGGCGGGCTTTGGAAATTGCGGCTGCGGGGGGACACAATTTAATTTTTGTCGGGCCTCCAGGGAGCGGTAAGACGATGCTCGCAAGACGTTTGCCGGGTATTTTGCCACCGCTGACTTTTGATGAAGCTTTGGATGTGACTCAAATTCATTCGGTGGCTGGGCTTTTGAAGGATAAGGGTATGCTGGTTAGCGATCGACCTTTTCGCAGTCCTCACCATTCAGCATCCGGGCCTTCTCTAGTTGGCGGCGGCAGTTTTCCGCGTCCGGGTGAAATTTCCTTAGCACATCGCGGCATACTTTTTCTGGATGAATTAACGGAATTTAAAAGAGATGTTTTGGAGTTTTTGCGACAGCCTTTAGAAGAAGGTTATGTGACGATTTCTAGAACCAGACAATCGGTGATGTTTCCGGCACAATTTACATTAGTTGCGAGTACGAATCCTTGCGCTTGCGGTTACTATGGCGACTCGATCCAACAGTGTACTTGTTCGCCCCAAAAGAGGGAACAATATTGGGCAAAACTTTCGGGGCCTTTGATGGATCGGATCGATTTGCAAGTGGCGGTTAATCGTTTGAAACCAGAGGAAATTACCAGACAGGCGACGGGGGAGGAGTCGGAACCGGTGCGGGTGAGGGTGCAGCGGGCGCGAGAGATGGCGACTCGCCGTTTTCAGTCGGAATCTGGGTTGCGGTGCAACGCGCAGATGCTAAGCAGCCACATTAACACATGGTGTCAGTTGGATGATGCTTCGCGGAATTTGCTGGAGATGGCGATTCGGAAGTTGGGGCTTTCGGCGCGGGCTAGCGATCGAATTTTGAAGGTTGCGAGAACTATTGCTGATTTGTCGGGGGATGAAAGCTTGAAGACTAATCACGTGGGGGAGGCGGTGCAGTATCGGACGATCGATCGGATGCAGTAGAATTATTTGCGATATGAACGTCGATATGTCGATATAACCCTTCTCAGATAAGGAATGACAATTAAATAACTTACAATTTTAATTATTGTGGGATGGGCGTCCCGCCCGTCCTACTTTCAAGAGTATAAATTATTTAATTCGCGATCCTAAGTGAGGTATGTTGTTGGGCTTTAGCCCTCTTATAGTGATTGTATACTAATGAACGAAAATTTAATAACTTACACTCTTGAAAGTGGGGTATTGGGGCTTTTCTGCCCTTTTTGGACGGGCTCTCCCGCCCATCCCACAACAACAATTAAAATTGTAAGTTATTTAATTCGCGATCCTCAGCGAAGTCCCATCAAAAAATCCATTTACATTCATACCTCATCTTTCGCTCGAAATGCTATAGCGGTTTGCAGAAAGATGAGGTATGGCTGACAGCTTCTAGAACCTCTAAACTAAGAGGGCCCAAGCCCAACTACGTCCGCGAATATTTTTGAGAAGGGCTATATATTAACTAAATTGGATATATAGAAATACGCTTGAGTTAATACATTCCTATTTAGAAACCTCTGGGAAAAATAGACACGCTCGATAGCTTCGCTCTTCCCTCGCAATGACAAAAAAATCTTAACTCAACCTTAGAGGTATCACTGACAGCTTATATAACAACAAAAATAAGAGGGCTAAAGCCCAACAACGTCCGCGAATCTATCTGAAAAGGGCATTGTACCAAGCATCAACAAAAATTGCTACAACACAATCTTTCGGTGGAATGAGCGTCCGAGTTGTTTCCTCAAATATTCTCGCCTGTGCTTCCCTCGATTTTCGATTTTTTCGGTACAAGCGATAGCGACACACCCTACAAAATAAATTGGGAGAATTGGTATTATTTACGACCAGTCAACAAATAAGTAACCATGTATCCCTTGCCCTTAACTTGAATCGCCCCTCGCTTCTGAAAAGTGTATTTATTCTTTAATATTTCGTAGGTTTCGGCGGTGACTTGAATGCAGCCTGTTATTCCGTGGGATTCCATGCGCGAAGCAATATTTACTGTGTCGCCCCAAAGGTCGTAAATAAACTTTTTTAAGCCGATGACGCCGGCAACTACAGGGCCGCTGCTAATTCCGATCCGAATGCTGAATGGTTCGGAATGATTTAAGCTCAGAAGCCGGATTTCTTGTAGCATATCGATCGCCATATTCGCCACCGCCTCGGCATGATCCTCTCGCGGCGTAGGTAAACCGCCGACAACCATGTAAGCGTCACCAATAGTCTTAATTTTCTCCAAACCGTGGCGATCGGCTAAATGGTCAAAAGCTGAAAAAATATCATTGAGCACTTTCACTACCGCAGTCGCTGAAATTCTCGACGAAAGCTCTGTAAAGCCCACAATGTCGGCAAACATCACCGTTACTTCCCCAAAACTTTCGGCGATATTATGTTCATTGTCTTTCAAACGCAGGACGATCGCCGCCGGCAAAACATTCAGCAACAGTTGCTCGGATTTGGCTTGTTCCAATTCCAACTGTTGGTAAGCAGCCTGCAACTGTTCGGTTTGGAGAATTCTTTCTCGGGCTAGCTTTTCGATTTGGGCGGTGCGACTCAACGCTGTCAGCATATATGTCACCGGCAGCAGAGTCCACAACATCCCCATACTCAGAGTTCCCCAAGAACGCCAGTGCTTGCGAGTCTTCCGAATTTCCGGGGTTGCAGACACGTATAAAGACCACTGACTGCCGCTAATTTTCAGCACCCTTTGGCAAGCTGCATACTGCGGGCCTGGATTGTCCAGAATCGGGCAGTTTGACCTTTGAGTTACTTTCGCAGCGGCCGATGCGGTGAACACTTGTTGGGTGGAGGATTGGAACAGCGCCTCAAATTGCGGAATTTGCCCGTCAGCAGCCAGATTTTGGAGAACGGGGTCGCCCGTTGGCGGTAACAACGGCAGTGCTTCTGGCTTGTCTGGAGCCTCGCTGGCGAGATAAATGGTGAGGTAGTCGGTATTGCGTCCTTTTAAAGAGGTTTGGAAAATATCTTTGCCTTGAAATACGCCCAGAACAAATCCTTGCAGCAGTTGGCGGCGGGATTCTAGGGTAGTCGGTTTAGTGCTGTTTTCGTAAATCGGAACTATTACCAAAAGACCGACTTCCGGGGAATTGCCCTGAATTAGACCGGCGTAGCTGGTGACAATCATTTCTCCAGTATCGCGCGCGCGATCGATCGCGGCGCGAATTTCTGGGTGGGAGGTGAGGTCAAATCCCAATGCTGTCTCGTTTCCCGCCGTTGGTTCGACGTAGAAAGCTGGGAAATATTCCGAACGCTGGCCGGCCTTGCGTAGTTCTCCCTGGGGCCCGCGTTCTGTAATCTGGAAGCTGGAGTCGGTTTCGGTTCTGGCTTGGGCTTCGTAGTTGGCCCGCTGGGAATTGGGAACGCGGGGGGCCCAAGCCAGCAGTTGCAGGCTGGGGTGAACGGACAGGGGACGGCCGACAAACCGAGCAAAAGAAGAACGTTCGACGGCGCTAAACGCTTTCATGTAGTCGCTGAGGGCGAGAACTGCGTCTAAGTCGGAGTTGAGTTGGCGTTCGATGCCGATCGAAATATCGTCGATGCGGCGGTGCATTTCGTAGTCGTGGCGCCTGTCTTCCCAGTCCCAAACCAAGGCAAATGCCAGGGCCGAGAATCCGACACCCAAAACAAGTGTCAACCCGGCTGGAATGTAGCGAGACCAGGATAAAGGTAGTTTTTTCAGCATAATTGCCTAGCGAATAAGGGCAGCAGATGAGCACACCGCGCAAGTGAGATTAATTTCGGCGTCTCAGTGCCGTTAATTCAAAACCCTGATAACTCAAGCACCGACGGCAATTTGGCATTAAAAGTTAGATATAGCCTCTCGATCTCCCATAGGAGGTACTATGCGGCATAGGGCATAGGGCATAGGGCATAGGGCAGACCTCACCACGCGATCGAACCGCTATATTTAAACTTTTATCTAAATTTCCATCCTTTACACCGGAATTTCAATCCAGAATTCTGCTCCTTGTCCGGGCGCTGAGATGCACCGCAAACTTCCCTTATGTTTTTCTACCACAATCTGATGGCTGATGGACAATCCCAAACCTGTTCCAGACCCAACCGGTTTTGTGGTAAAAAAGGGGTCAAACAGGCGCTTGCAAACGTCTTCGGTCATTCCCGGGCCGCTGTCGGCGATGCAAATGACCGCGCGATCGCACTCGCCGACATTGCTTTTACTATTGTTCAATCCAGCTTTTTTCATTTCAGTACGAATCACGATCGTTCGAGGTTTATTGTGATTTTCTACAGCGTCGATCGCATTGCTGATAATATTAAGAAATACCTGATTTAACTGCCCAGCACAACAGTTGATTTTCGATAGATTCCCGTAGTCTTTAATAATTTCTATTTGTTTTTCCTTGATACCTTTATGCAATCGATGCTGCACAATTAACAACGTACTTTCAATTCCTTCGTGAAGGTCTGCCAACTTTATCTCTGATTGATCTAATCGCGAAAAATTCCGCAGCGACAATACAATATCACTAATTCTTTCTACTCCTACTTTCATAGAATTTAGCATTCTGGGCAAGTCTTCCTTGAGGAAATCAAACTCTACTTGCTTCAGTGTTTCGGTAATTTGCTGAGCCGGAGATGGGTAATAGTATTGATAGAGATTCAAAAGTTCTATTAAGTCGTTAAAATAGATATTGGCGTGAGAAATATTGCCGTTAATAAAATTTGCAGGATTGTTAATTTCATGGGCGATACCAGCCACCATCTGGCCGAGGCTAGACATTTTTTCGGATTGAATTAATTGGATTTGAGTGTGTTGGAGTTGTTCGTAGGCTTCTTGCAATTGAGCTGCTTGTTTCCTCAATTGAGATTCCGAAGCTTGGAGTGCTGCTGCGGAAATTTTGCGGTTAGTGATATTTTCAATCATTCCTAAGTTGTAAATCGGTTTTCCTTCGCCATCTCGAATCAAAGTAGCTGTCACATTTACCCAAACAGTTTTACCTGTAGCCGAAATATGGCGAATTTCGATTTGATAGCTCGGAATTTCTCCCCGATTGAGAGCGGCAGCAAGTTGGAGATTGTTTTGGCGATCGTCGGGATGCCCAATTTCTATAAATGTTTTACCCAGCAATTCTGCTGCTGTATATTGTAGCATTTCGCAGTAAGTTTTATTGACTCGCACCAACTGGTTATCATCTAAATTGGCTAAGTAGATACCGATGGGTGCATCTTCAAATATTTTGCGAAATAGTTCCTCGCTGGCCCGGACTTTAGCTTCGAGGGAAAGCCGATCGGTGATGTCTTCCAAAGTACACAAAATGCCGACGACATTGCCGTAGTTGTCGTGCAAAGGTATTTTATTTGCATCCATCCAGCGCTGGGTGCCGTCGGCTTGCATTTGAGGTTCAATAATGTGATATTCTGGGGTGTTGGTTGCCATAATCCGGCGATCGCAATCTCGGAAAAATTCAGTTTCTTCTGGCTTCCAGGGCATATCGCAGTCCGTGAGACCGGCGATTTCTGTGGGATGATTCAAACCTGCGATGGTGGCAAAGTTTTTGTTGCCTCCCAAGTAAACTGAATCTCGATTTTTCCAAGCGATTAACTGAGGGATGTTGTCGATCACCAACCACAGCATTTTTTTGGATTTTTGCAAAGCTTCCGTGCGTTCTAGGACGCGCTTTTCCAGTTCTTGATTGGCTTGTTCTAGGGCAACTTTTGACTCGCCCAGGGCAATTTCTGCTAGCTTGCGATCGCTAATATCGATTGTCACCCCTTCCCAAAGTATCTCGCCGCCCGGTTGCAGTTCGGGGCGGGCTATGGCGCGAATCCATTTCAGTTTTCCCGATCGCGTAACGATCCGCCCTTCATATTTCCAAGGTTGTAAATTTTCCCCGCAAATTGTGAGTGACTCTAGCATCGGTTGTAGGTCTTCTGAATGCACCAACGACCACATTAAATTTGAGTTTTTTTGAACTTTTTCTGCACTTAATTCGTAGAGTTCCCAACAGCCGGGACTGACATAAATAAATTGGTTGGAACCGTCGGGATGCAGCAAGTATTGATAAATCATTCCCGGCAGGTTGGCGGCCATTTTTTGGAATCGGGCTTCGCTTTGCTGCAGTGCTGATTCTGCCTGTTTGCGATCGCTAATGTCGATCAACAAGCCATCCCAAATAATGTCACCTTTTTCGCTCAGTTCGGGTCGGGAAGCCCCGCTAATCCACTTGATGCGATCGCCCGGGAACACTAATCTGCCTTCCCAGCGCCAAGGATCTAATGTTTTAGCTGAGATAGCCACAGTTTCCTGGAAGCTTGGCGCATCGTCTGGGTGAACGATTTCGATCGCAGGAATAGCAGAATTTTCCAGCACCTCTGGTTCTAATTCGTAGAGTTCGCGACAGCCGGAACTGACGTAGGGGAATGACAAAGTACCGTCTGCTGCTAGCTGAAATTGATAAATCATGCCGGGAACGTTGGCGGCTAGTTTTTGCAACCTCGCTTCGCTTTGCCGGAGTGCGGTTTCTGCTTCTACGCGATCTGTAATATCATAAAATGCCGATAAAATTGCTGCTTCGCCCTTAAAATTAATCGCTCGCATCGACATCTTTACCCAAAAAAAACTGCCGTTTGCTTTCTTGAGGCAGATTCGATCGCTGTCGCTAAAGCCGTGCTGTTTGACTAATTCTAGCAATTGACGGCGATCGCTGGCATTAGCATAAAAGTCGAGCTTTTTTTTGCTACCGACAAGCTTGTCTGAACTCAAACCGAAAGTTTTTCCGAAGGCAGAATTTGCGTACAAAATTGCGCTGTCACAACGGCGCGTAACGATCGTAGGAATGGGAGTCGCACTAGCGATCGCCCGCAATCTTTCTTCGCTTTCTTCCCTGGCTGTTTCCGCTGCGACTCTTTGGGTAATATCGTTCTGAACTCCGATAAAATGAGTTAATTTGCCCTCGCCATCGAGGACGGGGGAAACAGTTAATTCGTTCCAAAAATGAGTTTTGTCTTTGCGGTAATTTTTGAGAATTACCTTAACTTCTGTTCCCGATCGCAAACTGCTGCGGAGTCTGTCTAATTCGGCGCGATCGGTATCCGGGCCTTGCAAAAACCGGCAGTTGCGTCCAAGGACTTCTTCCCGGGTGTAGCCAGTCAGTTTCTCAAAAGCAGGATTGCAGTAGATAATTGGTGTTTCAGGCAAGCTTGCATCTGCAATGACGATGCTGCTGCTCGACGCTGCGATCGCCCTTTCTAGCAGAGACAGGTGGAAAGAGTCTGTTGTCATCGGTGGCAATACCCACACTCCCAAAGAGCGGACAGAAAAATAAAAATTTATCGATAGCTTGACGCATTCTTATTTTATTATCTTATTTTAATTTAGCTTTTTCCACCAAGCCTACAGAAAAAAAGCCGACAAACAAAGAATATCGGGCAATTTCAACGGCTATCTCATTTTAGAGTTCTGATTTAAGATTTTCTCTCGCCGATGACTTATGCTCTCAGGGTGGGGAGCAGATCTACA
Source organism: Microcoleus sp. PH2017_12_PCY_D_A (assembly GCF_020738565.1). Taxonomy (NCBI): domain Bacteria; kingdom Bacillati; phylum Cyanobacteriota; class Cyanophyceae; order Oscillatoriales; family Microcoleaceae; genus Microcoleus; species Microcoleus sp. PH2017_12_PCY_D_A. Next base: position 10,708 of record NZ_JAEQCI010000133.1, read on the forward strand.
GCAGTTGTATTTTTTTTTGAAACTGGTATTATTTGCGATCGCCAATCATATCATGTCGGGTGGATTACCATAACAAAAACGGTTTGTAGTGCGGACTTCAGTCCGCAGCTTGAGAGCGGACTGAAGTCCGCACTACAAACAAAAATCGAATAATCTATCTAGATTGACAAGCTGATGCAAGAACCCCGAGCAGTTTTGCTGACTTCAATCCTGGCTTGAAAAGCTTCTTTCAGGTGCGGCATATGGGTGACGGTGAGGATGCAGGCGAAGTCAGAGGCGATCGCATTAATTGCAGCAATCAGGCGATCGCACCCTTCCGCATCCTGAGTCCCAAATCCCTCATCAATAATCAACATTTGCAAAGCCGTCCCCGCCCGCTGAGACAGCAATCTCGCCAGCGCCAGCCGAATCGCAAAATTAATCCGAAAAGCTTCGCCGCCCGAGTAAGTTTCATAGGGACGAGTACCGCGAGCATCCGCAATTAAAATGTCTAAAGTATCAATCAATTTAGTGGCTTTTTTAGAAGCCGCCGCCCGCTGAGTAATAAATTGCACGTGCAACTGATTCGCGCTCAATCTCGACAAAATCTGATTAGTTTCAGCTTCCAGTTGAGGCAAAACATTTTCAATCATCAAAGCTTGAATCCCGTTCTTGCCAAAGGCTTGACCCAATTCTTGATAAACTTTGTATTGGCGTTTAGCAACCTGCATTTGCTCTTTTTGAGCGACTAACTGAACTTGCAGATCTTCCAGATTTTGCTGCTGCTGCTGGAGGCGTCCGAGACTTCCCAAATGTTGGTCTAGCTGCTGGCGGCGGCGGCTTATTTGTTGTTCGATCGCACTTATTTGAGCAGTCGGATCGGGATGTTCTTGCAACTGCTGGTTCATCGCGGCAGTTTGAGCAGTGACAGCTTGCAAATCGCGATCGCGCACGGCGATCGAACTGGCGATTTCATTAACCCGCTGCTGCACTTGGGGGAATTGCTGAGTTGCCGATCGCAATTTTTCAGCGCGGGCGATCCAAAATTGTGTTTTACGCATTTCGCTGCGGACGTGTTCGTGCTGTTCCAAGTTATAGCCAACTTCCGCAATGTATCTATCTAAGGACAGAATTTGCTGCTGGATTTGGGAGCTATTTTTTTGCTGTTCTAACTGTTGCTGTACGGCGGCTAATTGAGTTTGCAAATCCGGGCGGCGGCTGTTAATTTTATTAAGTTTCTGCTGAGCGTCTTTGATTTGAGCTTGCTTAATTTCCGCCCACCGCAAACGCTTTTCATCGCTGCGGGCGAGAGAGTGGCTGCGATCGCTATAATTGAGCTGTTGCAGTTGCTGTTCAATTTGCTGGAGTTCCCTCAAATCATCAGATCCGTACTCGCCAGTACGCAGCAACCGCTCTATTTCCCTAGCATCTTGACGCATACTTTGCAGTCGAGTTTCGTCTTGGCCCAGGCTATCCAATTGTGCTTGCAAATGGCTGCGGCGTTCCCGCAATTCTTGGTAAGGCGCTAATTCCTGTTCTAGTTCGCGGTATTCGTGTCTGAGGACTTGAATTTCGCGCTCGGAAACTGCCAACTGTTCGCGGACAACCCACAGTTGATTCCAGATTTCCTGCTGTTGGGAGTGATGTTTTGTGACTACCAAATTCCAGTAGTGTTCGTCTAAAGGTCGATCGCACAAAGGACAATTCCCAAAATTTGCATCCCGCACAATCAAAGGCGAATTAACTTCTTGAGTTTCGGCAAAATTGGCAGATTTAGCTTCAGTTGCGCTGGTTTCTGCTTCATTTTTTCGCAGCAGTTGCAATTTTTGGTCAATTTCGGCGAGTCGGGTTTGATAGTCGCGGCTTTTAGATTGCAGATTTTCTAGAAAGCTGTGCCTTTCTTGGCCTTTTTCGCGGACTCGTTCCTGATAAACTCGCTTGTTTTCCAACTGAACAATTTGATGGGCGATGGCGGAGATTTCCTGCTGCAATTGCGGCTGTCGCTGCTGTTGCTGAACCTTCACCTGTCGGTTGATTTCGGCTAAGCGGGCGGTTAAACCGGCCTGGGCGCGATCGAGCTTTTGTTGCTTTTGCTGCTGCTGTTGGAGCAGCGGCGAAACTTGCAGTTGCAGTTGCTCTAGTTCGTTGAGGCGCGATCGGGCGGATTGCAACTGTGCGAGTCCTTTGTCAACCTCCGGCTGCTGCTTGAGAACATCTAGAACATCTTTTTCATCTTGTTCTAAGACATCTAATTGAGCTTGCAACTGCTGAATTTTGTTTTGCAAAAGGCTCAATTCTTGCCGTTGCTGTTCTTGCAAGTTTTGGCGCTGATTTTGCGCTTGTTGGTGAGCTTTGAATTTTCCAGCCTGCGTCTCTTCTGTGGATTGTAAACTCTGAAAATAGGCAATTCCTGCTGTTATCTCATTTTCTTGGGCGAGCAGGGCTTGCAGCTCGTGTTGCTGCTGCTTGGCGACTGCGAGTTCTTGCTGCAAGCGGCGACATTCTTGAGAGATATTATAGTGTTGTTGCTGGTGGCCGGCGAGGAGTTTTTGCCAAGTTTGGCGGTTGTGGTGCTGGAGTTGCAGTTGCTGCAAATGTGCTGTGTCGGCTTGCTGCTGTGAAGAGAGCAAATCGGTTGCTTGCTGCAATTGAGTTTGTTCGGATGCGATCGCTTCTTTTTGTTGCAGTTGCTCTTGGGTTGTCTGCAAGCCGTGTTTTAGGACTTCGACTTTGGCTTTAAAATCTCTGGCTTTTTCCTTGGCTTGTTCGGATAAAGTGTCGTAGCGATCGAGTTTGAGGAGGTTGGCTAAAACTTGCTTGCGCTCGATCGGCTTTTTGAGCATAAACTCATCAGCACGCCCCTGCCGCAAATAAGCCGAGTTAATAAAAGTATCGTAATCTAGCTTGATATGTTCGAGAATTTTCTGCTGAGTATTTCTCAGCCCCTTGTCCGTGAGAGTGCGAAAACTGAGTCCATCCTGAGTTTCGGCGCAATTCAAGCTAACTTGAAATTCCAAACTTCCCGATTGTCCGCGCCGGCGGTTGCGAATCACCCGGTAGATTTGGCCGCCGGTTGCGAAAGTGAAATCAACTCGGACATCAATTTCGCCGATATGGATGATATCGTCTTCTGTATCGCTGCGACAACTGCCCCAAAGCGCCCAGGCGATCGCCTCTAGGAGAGAAGATTTACCAGCACCGTTAGGCCCGCAAATGCAAGCAGTGTGCAAGCCGCGAAAGTCTAAAGCAGCTTCGCGATAGCTGAGAAAATTTTTGAGAGTAAGTTGTATAGGAATCATTTAAGGCCATCGCGCCATACAATCTATCTATAAATAACACTATTTGTGCGCTGTTGGCTAGTTATTCAATCCAGATTTATAGCCATCCTAAATGATTTGTACATATAGCAGTTCTCCAAAAAGTGAGGTATGCCCTATGCCCGGCGCAGGCCTATGCCCTATGCCCGGCGCAGGCCTATCCCTAGTCGTACCTCATCTTTCGCTTGAAAGGCTATATGTATGGGTAGTGCCAAGAGTCCCTATCCCCAGCGCCAAGACGGGCATAGCGGGGGTTGCTCCTAGGAAAATTACACAACAAATTTAGGACGGCCAGAGAACAATTTTGACATCTCCCCACACTACGAACTGCGGACTAAAGTCCAATGGCACTGCTCAAGTCTCAATCACCTAGCCTGTTTACTTTTTAAGATACAGCGAGGTTCCTGCATTCGAGGATACGGCTTCG
>NZ_JAEQCI010000134.1:0-25814 GCF_020738565.1 Microcoleus sp. PH2017_12_PCY_D_A
GTCTATGGTCTGGAACAGATTTAATTGCTTCAATTAAATTCATTGTTGATTCATTTCACCCTCGATAGTCTACCCGGACGGGGCAAACTTGATTACCTCTTCTATGATACATTCCCCCCTGACAATTAATCCACCCTGCCTAACCCCCCTTAATAAGGGGGGGACAAGAGTCCAATCAAAGTCCCCCTTATTAAGGGGGATGCGAGGGGGATCGAGATATGTGCAACGCCCCATTAAATTGGTATTACTAACAACTATAGAAAATTCAGCAAAACAGAAGTGAGCGACTCCAGAATACCCATCAAGCCGCCACCGCCCCCAGTGCGGGGTTCCGTTGGCTTTTGGCGCGCTACAATTGCTTCGGCTAACTGCTTTGACAATTCCTGACCTTGGGGATTTCCTTGAGCGGCAAATAGTTGCTTGGCTCGATCGGCATCTTGAGCGGCGCCGGCGAAGTCTCCCAAGTCAGCGCGAGACATACTGCGCGCAAAATAAACCGCAGCTATATCCGATTTCAGATTCAGGGCTTGATTGTAATAATCAATGGCGTTTCTGTAGTTTCCCGCTTGAGCCTCCAGCACTCCCAACCGGTAAAAGTCTTCTGCTGTGCCAATATTAGTTGGCATTCCTCTGACTCCCAGCAGTTGGGCGTTAGTTAAATTGGCGTCAGTTAAATTGGCGTTGCTGAGATAGGCGCTTCTCAAGTCAGCACCGCTGAGGTTTGCTCCCGTCAGGTTTGCTCCCGTCAGGTTGACGCCAAACAAACTGGTGCCGCTGAGGTTGGCTCCGCTGAGGTCGGCCCCGGTGAGGTTGGCTCGGCTGAGGTTCGCCAATCTCAAGTCAGCACCTTTGAGATTGGCTCCTGTTAAGTTGGCTAAAACCAGACCAGCGCTGCTGAGGTCGCAGTTGGGGCACTGTCGGGTGGCTAGCAACTGTTGCGTGTGTTGAATGTTCTCGGCCTGTGCAGGGGCTAGAGGGGCGATCGCGCTCAGCAGCGTTGCAGCAGCCAGGATTCTGAGTTTCATCTTAAGCATCTAAAATCCGAAATGTTAAATCTAAAATAGCTTCGATCGAAGCAATTGAAAATCAACATAACAGATCTTGCTAAATATTGCCTGATTCTCAGCTATCTTTGACTAGACATCATACATTGAACTTGACGGTCTTACCTGAGTCTCAAATTAACACCAAATCCGGGTTATTCATCCCCGTTATAAATTGTAGGGTGCGTCGCTCTCTTAATCCTGGTTGAGGGGGATAATTCTTCTCCTGCGACGCACCCTACGTCTTGACTGTCAACTGTCAACTGTCAACTGTCAACTGTCAACTGTCAACTGTCAACTGTTGACGGTCTTACCTGAGTCTCAAATAAACACTTCGCTACCAATAAATTAGGGTAACGAAAACCTGGTTACCCTTTAGCCGCAGTTATCGGCAAGCATAAAATTTAACAAATAAATTAGTCGTGAATCGTGCCGTCGGGCATCGTCGCACCCTTAAGATATACTCCGCTCAGGTTAACTTTTGTCAGGTTGGCTCCCAACAGGTTTGCCCCGCTTAAGTCTGACGCACTTAAAATCGCTTCAGTCAAATCTGCCCTAATTAGGCTCGCTCCCATTAAGTCCGCTCCGCTGAGGTCTACTTTGGTTAAGTTGGCCCCAATTAAATCTGCCTCTGTGAGAACCGCCCTCCGCAAGTTTACTCCGTAAAGGTTTACTCCGTGCAAGTCTGCACGGCAGAGTGTTGCCCGAGATATGTTGGCTCCTATTAAACTTGCTTGAATCAGGGAAGCTCCACTTAAGTCTGCTTTGCTAAGATTTGCTCCCATCAACTCAGCTCGATACAGGTTAGCTTCAGCTAAAAGTGCTTCAGTGAAGTCGGCTCCAGCTAAGTCGGCTGTGCTCAAATTGATCTTGCACAAATTGGCTTTGCCAAAATTGACTCTGCTGAGTTTGGCTTTGCACAGATTCGAGCCAATCATGTCGGCTTCAGACAGATTGGCTCCAATCAATTCTGCTTCGTAGAGGTAGACTTCGTGCAGGTAGACCCCACTAAAATTTCTTTCTCCTATTGCGTATAGCTTGAGCAATTCGTCAACGTTCATTTTGGCTTCTCTACACCTTTTAAATGAACAATACTCTCCGCAAGCTTGTTGTACCGGATGTTCTGCCATTTTAGACTTGAGATGCTCAAAGATTTACGCCCAGTACAATACTTCCCTAGACCGTTTCGGGATGGTGAAGGACAAAACAAGATGCTTTTTCCCCTGGTTAAAAAAATTATAAAAATGTCAATGTCATCGTACTTCCTAATTAAATCAAAGAATTCTCGCTGGAAAGTGCGATCGAGGCCATAACTTTTTATGGCTAGTTGAGTTTACTGAGTATTTGTGTGATAACGATCACTAATTAATGTTAGTAGTATCACATAGAAACAACGTTTGCGATCACGACAGGCATGGCAAAATAGCCGATAGTGGTACTGTGATGTTGAAAATTTGACAATCCCACGGTAGACGTGTTTTACTCAACTGGCTCCGCGAGCAAGTAGTTTCACAGATACTTGCCCGCCTGCGGTGAAAGTTGGTTGCAGCGTCACTCGGCGCGATCGGCTCCGGCTCATCAGAGTGCTAATCTCTCAGGATTTCTCACAAAGGGAAAGCCAGAAATACACTTCTGGGCTCAGGAGAATCTGTGTCTAAAAGTGCTATCAGCTCCCATACAGCCTTGGTCTGTATGCTAGCTATAAATCGCCAAGACCTTCGCAAAAATTACCAATAAACACCAGAAAAACCATGATATATGTTTAGTAAAAAGAGAATAAATGGTATTCCTTAAAAGTCAACTATTGCAGCTAATATTGCAGTCGATCGGTTAACTGATATCAGTATTAGCAATGACGCTTGTGCCATCCAATACCAAACTAACTCATAAACCGGGTCTTTCACCAAAAGATGGGTTTGAGCTCTTGCTTCCGGTTAAAAAAACAAGCTTCTGAGCGTCTGAGTTAAGTCCAAGTCTGAAAAAGTTTAATTGAGATAGCTTGTGTATTGCTTTCTTGGCAAGCAAAAGGCGAGCATTTAGGAGGGGAGCGGATTTTTCTCCCCGGTCAAAAAAAGCAATTGTATAGTGCGAATCCCCGTGAGGTAATTGATATGGCTGGAGTATGTAAACTTAGCATCACAGAGACCACAGAAGAACTAAAAAACCTGTTAACCGAACAAAAAACGGCAAGCGGCTTTCAAAAAATTCAAGCACTTTACCTGTTCAAAATTTGTCACGTTAAGACAGTTAAAGAATTGGCAATGACGATCGGCGTAAACCGCATTACTGTGCAGCGGTGGCTGAGAAAGTACCGATCTGAGGGACTCGAAGGACTCCTGGAAACCAAGCACAGCGGTGGCAGGAAGCCGGCGATTCCTCCTCTGGCCCGCGCTAGTTTGGCAATGCGCCTCAGCGATCCCCAAAAAGGCTTTAAAAGCTATGGAGAAATTCAAGAGTGGTTGCAGCAGGAATACAGCATAGACGCCTCCTATAAAGCCGTTTACGCAACTGTCAGATACCAGCTCAAAGGCAAGCTGACGAAAGTTTAGACTGTTCATCCCAAGTCTGGTTAATCACCGTCCAATTGTTGACACTAAGACTGTGAAGCTGTTGATGACTTTTGTTGTCACTACAAACTCACTAATTCTTTTTGAACTAAGCTCGCTCTCACAAACTGCGGATCGTATAAATTATCTGTTGGGCCGATTGGGGCGAGGGGGAAAAGATTTGATGGTTTTCCCGCGTTGGTGAAAGATGCTTAAACCAATGGGTCAGAACTCATAATTTGCAAGTTTTGTCTGATTTGCAAATTATCTTATAAAAGAAGTCATCAGTCATCAATAACGGCTTCCCTCAGGATTAAAAAAAGGAAGAAGGCAGCCTTTAGTTATCGTCGCGAGAGACATTTATTTGCAGTTAATCGCGTGAGGAAAGCGATCGCTCGCCAGAACTTCCTAACCATCTGGCGGGGCTGGTATAGGTAAAAAAATGGCCGCGACTAAGGCAAAAACCGATCCAAAGCAGCTTTCAACTCTTCTATTTCCGTATCGATATTGCCTTCTTTGGCTGCTCTGGCAATGCACTGAGTTAAATGTTCGTCAAGAATGATTCTTGCTACGCGATCGAGCGCGCCTCGAACCGCAGCAACTTGCACGAGAACTTCGGGACAGGGACGGTTTTCTTGTACCATGGTTTTGATGCCACGGACGTGTCCCTCAATCCGAGATAAGCGATTAACCAGCCGCCGCATGGATTCTTCATCGTGATGGTGAGAGTGGACTGATTCATCGCCGTGATGGTGGTGGGAATTTGAGGGCAAGGATTTGTCAGTAGAAGTATCAGATACAATCATCGGGGTTATGCCATTTTAGATTTTAGATTTTAGATTTGGGAATGAGTGATTCGGTAACGGCTGGGATACCGGGCAAAGCAGTTGCTTTCTTTGTGGAAACTGCTATTACTAGGGAACTTTTTAAAGTTAGAATTGAGAATATGTTGAATTTGTCCCGGCTGCTGACTCATCTATTGTAACTGTCAAAATATATTTAGGATCTTCATAGCGGCAGATTATTGAGTCCGCTCGATCGCACACATTGACCAGAATAACCCAGACTACCAAAGATTGACGCTATGCGACTATTTAAGTTTTTTGGCTCCGCACCCCGTACCGGCGATCGCTGGTTCGCGCTCATCTTAGCAATGACGATCGCCCTGAGCGCTCTCTTCATCAATGCTGCATCCGTCAGGGCCGCTGGCAACAATGAGCCCAACTGGCGGGAACAGCCCGAAACAGCAGTGCAGAAAGTACCTTTGAGTTCCCCAGCAACTCCCCAAAATCCGCCAATGCTAGCGCTGCGGAGCCCGGAACTCCCGGCGCAGGTGGCGGCAGATACCAACAGTTTTGTGACGGCGGCAGTCGATCGAGTCGGGCCTGCCGTTGTCCGCATTGATACCGAGCGCACTGTGAGCCGCAACCTCGACCCCTTAATGGAAGACCCCTTCTTCCGCAGATTTATGGGAGAAGATTTGCGGAGCATGACCCCCAGACAAGAACACTTGCGCGGTCAAGGTTCCGGCTTCATCATTGACAAAAGCGGGATTGTTTTAACTAACGCTCACGTAGTTGACAAAGCCGATCGAGTAACTGTCACCTTAAACGACGGGCGGACATTTCCAGGAGAAGTCCAAGGTACTGACGAAGTAACTGATTTGGCGGTTGTCAAAATTAATACCAAGCAAGTTAACTTGCCCGTGGCAACACTGGGAGATTCCGATGCGGTGAAAGTGGGTGATTGGGCGATCGCCGTCGGAAACCCACTAGGATTTGACAACACCGTCACCTTGGGCATTATCAGCACGCTCAAACGCTCTTCAGCAGCCGTCGGCATTCCCGACAAGCGCCTCGATTTCATTCAAACAGACGCCGCCATCAATCCCGGCAATTCCGGCGGCCCACTGTTGAACAGCAGAGGAGAAGTGATTGGCATCAACACGGCGATTCGGGCGGATGCAATGGGTATTGGGTTTGCAATTCCGATCGACAAAGCCAAGGCCATCTACGCGCAGTTAGCCAAGGGAGAACAAGTCAGCCATCCGTTTTTGGGGATTCAGATGATTGCTTTGACACCTGAAATGGCCCGAGAGAATAATTCTGACCCCAATGCTCCTTTGATTGTGCCGGAAGTTACAGGGGTGTTGGTGATGCGAGTTTTACCAAATACGCCGGCGGAGAAAGCCGGGATTCGGAAGGGAGATGCGATCGTTCAAATTGAGGGCGAGAAAGTGACTCAACCGGAACAGTTGCAAAATTTGGTGGAAAACAGCAAAATTGGTCAAATTTTGAAACTGAAGGTGCGCCGGGGTTCGCAGATTAAGGAAGTGGCGGTGACAACTGCTCAATTGAGAGATTTTTAGAGCTGAAGGGGAGGGGGGGAAATTGTTAAAAACTCCCCCCACAAAGTTTGTAGTGAGGACTTTAGTCCTATCTTGATAGTTCTAGCTAATAAATGACTTAAACGGAGTGGAAAATATTGAACTCAAAAAAGTCACACAGCTCTAATTTAATGGGCTATGGAGGCTTCGCTCGCTCCTGTGCGATCGACCCACAACAGTCAATCAACTCTCAGCAGTCGATCGATCATAGCAATCGATATGTTATCTATATTCGTGTGGGTTCGTAAAAAAAATCTGGAATGGAAACAGTTGTTTTTTCCAAGACTGCCCTTTGATATACATAATAAGCAACAGCAAGATCGAGGATTCCCATACCAAATGGCGAATATACGGTTGGCTTGTGTATGTCTAAAGTGAGTTTTCCTTGAATAAGTTGATCGATAGTTCCTGTAACAAAATCTCGGTTTCCAACTTCTTGCTCAGTAAGATGCAAAGATGTTGCAGATTTTAAACAGTGATCTACATCATCGACAATGTTGTTTGACTCAAGAATAATTTTTGATGATAAATCTCGCAAAGATAAATGCAAAATAATTGGATTGTGGGAAAAGACACTAATATCGTCAATATATGGTGCATCAGCCGTTGTAGTAAAACTAATCAAATCACAAGATGAAATCAGGTTTTCTTTGGTCGATGAGATTTGAACTTCCTTGATTCCTCTCTCTTGAGCATACTCTTTCATCGCCATACTGTACTCATCAGCTAAGTCAAACAAATCTAGTGCAGATATTGTCCAACCAGTATTTAGCAAAAATTTCAAGACATAACGAGCAATTAGTCCGCATCCAACAATCCCCAATCTTTTGACTGTTTTTGGTTTGATAAGATTTTGGGCTGCTAAAACTGCTGAAGCGGCGGTTCTAGAAGCACTTATAATCGAGCCTTCAAGACAGGCTATTGGATATCCAGTTTCATAATCATTGAGAATAATCACCGCAGATGCACGAGGGATTCCATGGGCGATATTTTTGGGAAAACTGGCAATCCATTTTATCCCTGAAATATTGAATTCTCCTCCCAAATGTGCAGGTAAAGCAATGATTCTCGCTTCTGGCTTTTCTGGATATTTCAAAAAATAACTATCTGGGTTTATGGTGTTTTTGTCTCCATGAGTAAGATATGCTTTTTGAACTAAATCAATTACATTCGCATAGTTAGTTTGGAGTATTTCATTAACTACTGAACCAGAAATAACTGTAAAATTTTGCTCTATGGTGTTTGTTTTCATGGAATTAATTTTTATTGGTCTTTATATTGCGTTAAGGCAATGAGGAAAGCGTTCCGAAACCCACCGATCGTCATAAATTGTATCTAGGTAGCTCTCTCCTAAATCAGGACTTATTGCTACTATACTTTTCGCTGCATCCAGTTTATGTGCATAAGCTTTGATGCCTGCCAAAACTGTTCCATTCGAACCTCCGACTAAAAATGTTTTTTCGCGTAGTAAATATCGACACATTTTTATCGTGTCCTCTTCTTTAACTACTACAATATCATCAATTAGACTTTTATCTACCAATTCTGGTTTTCGACTTGTACCTAGTCCTGGAATATATCTTTTACTAGAAGGTAAATCGAAAGTAACCGAGCCAAAGGTATCAACTGCAATAACTTTTGTTTTTAGCTTGCGATCTCTAATGTATTCAGCACATCCCATTAATGTACCTGTAGTACCTGCACCAATAAATAAGTAATCAACCTCTGAAAAGCTTTCAAAAATTGAATGTGCTGTACTCAGATAATGTGCATTTTTGTTCTCGCAGTTCGCATATTGATTCAGCCAAAATAAATTGTTATCTTCTTTAAGCAATCGCTTAATTAAATCAATTCTGCTATTTAAAAATCCTCCATTTTCATCTCTATCTTTAACAATTACAAGCTCGGCTCCGAACAATTTTATATATTTCTCATTCCTAGACGAAATGTTTGGATCGCTGATACAAGTAAAGCGATATCCTTTAGTCGAACAAGCTAGGCTAGCCGCCACTCCTAAGTTACCAGACGAAGATTCGATAATATGAGTACGATCCGGTGATATCTCTCCTTTTTCTTCGAGAGCCTCTATCATACGTATAGCAGGTTTTATTTTGATAGACCCTGCTGGATTAAATCCTTCAACCTTCAAAAATATATCTGCTTTCAAAGACAAAAAATTGTTTAATTTACAAAAAACTTTGTCGAGAACCAGTTCCAAACAGTTTTCAGCAATCAATGGAGATATCATCAAACCTGAGCAAGATGATTTGAAATTCTCAGACAAAATTAAGGGTGTTTCCGTATCTGGTGCATCGTAAGAATTCATAAATTTGTTAAAGTCTTGGATGGAGAATAAACAGTTTATGTGATGTTTATGTTTCGCATACTTTCGAGCTTTCTCTATCAATAATATCATGATGTTATTGCTTCTGGGATGGGGGGGTACCCCTCATCTCAAAATGACATTCCACAAGTATTATGGAAGATAAGAATGTTAAGTATCTGAACAAAAAAAACTACAGATTTGTATTGCCTTAAGGAATGATTAACAACTATGCTCACATCTGACTCGAAAAAGATTCAGTTATTACGTTATAAGGGACTTATTATGGTGCTGGTGGGGGCCACCTTGTGGGGACTTTCTGGTACGGTGGCACAAAGGCTTTTTCAAAATGAGGGATTTACTCCTGGTTGGCTCGTAACAATGCGCCTGCTAATCTCAGGAATATTGTTATTAATAACTGGATGTTTCCGAAATAATTTCCATCAAGTTTTTGCTGTGTGGCACGAGCCCAAAGATAGGATTCGATTAGTGATTTTTGGAATTATTGGTATGTTGGGAGTACAGTATACCTATTTCGTGGCAATTCAAACTGGTAATGCTGCTACGGCAACCTTATTGCAATATTTGGCTCCATTATTTATTATGGTTTACTTAGCAATAAAGTACAATCGAATTCCGAATTATCAAGAGTTTATAGCCCTGGGATTTGCCCTCTTAGGTACATTCCTTCTCGTAACAAATGGATCTATTCACCAGTTATCCGTCTCCAGTGCCTCAATAGCATGGGGATTAAGTTCTGCAATTGCACTTGCATTTTACACATTATATCCATCAGGTTTGCTACAACGTTGGGGTTCTGAAGTAATCATTGGGTGGGGCATGATTATAGGAGGTATTGCATTATGCCCGATCGCTTCTCCTTGGCAAATTCAAGGTCAACATTGGTCTGTAATTACTGGTTTGTTAGTAAGTTTTGTGATTGTATTTGGCACAGCAATCGCTTTTTATCTCTATATAGACAGTCTTCGATACATTACACCTACAGAAGCCAGTTTATTAGCCAGTGCAGAGCCTTTGTCGGCTGTAGCTGCATCAGTTATTTGGCTTCGCTTACCACTGAGTCTTTTTGAAGGTATCGGTGGACTATGTATTGTTAGTACAGTGTTGATGTTGTCGCTACGTCCCAAAAATCCCAGCAAAACATTATAAAAATCAACTAGAAATATCGTCGATCGGAGGGAGAAACAATCAGTTTTTTGATATGTCTATATATCAAGAAAAATTATCAGCTTGCAGCCGTTAACTAAACTGTAATTTAAATCAATAGAGGTTCATACTAACCGTGAAAACAAACAATCAGCCTTGTAATTTTTTATTAATGACTGAAAATAGCTTTCATCCAACTTATTTAGTGTCACAATGGTACACCAAATTCCAAGGAAACCCATTTTTTAGAGGTATTCTCATACGAGATGATAAAAATGATGCTTCACACCAGAGTAAAGAGCGATTTCATCAATTACATCAGAAGGAAAAACTTTTAACAAGTGATTCTCTACAGGAAATCCAAACATTATATGGTGGACTTAGTAAGACGGAAGAAGCTATGATAAGATTATTTGGAATACCTGCATTGGCACAAAACTCATTTCAAAAAAGTATCTTTTTAGGTAAAACTATAAATAGTGAAAAAGTGAAGGAGTGGCTACAAATAGAATGTAAAAATGAAGGTAAGATTTGTATGTTTGTGTTTTTGGATAAGATTCTTAGTCCTTGGTGGATTGAATTGACAGAAGGTAACATTATTAATGCTCATTCTGCTGTTCTTCCTTATGCAAGGGGTATGTTTGCTGTCGAAAATATGGCATCTCGTGGTGATATTGAAGAATTTAAACGAGTTGCTGGAGCGTCTGTTCATTATGTAGATGAAGGCGTAGATACTGGCCCTATTATTCGGGCTGTCAGAATACAAAATCCCTTTGAATTTCAATCTTTGTCGGAGGTAAAAGCTTATAGTTATAAGCTGGCTTTCGATCTTCTGATACAGCAAGCTTCAGAAATGATCGAAAATCCTCAAATACAATCTGTGGGGATCAAAGCCTACCCTACATCCATCAGTCCTGTATTTTCTAGAAAAGACTACACTCCCCAGGTCCAAGAACTCGCGGAAAAGAGATTTATAGAAATGAAACAAGATTCAGTCAAGCGCTATAAAAACAAAAACAACCTATAAGACAATTCCTACGGGATAGAGCCTCGACTTCTCTAAGAATTCGGGGATCTGGGTATAAATTAAAGTCACCAGCCAGATGCTTCCCAGTCAGTAATCGCTGCTTGCTGCCATGCTTCATCCTCATCGGTTAATTCATCGCTCAGTTCATCGAGCAATAAACAGGTTTCTACCATTGCCTGCTGTTCTTGTTGTTTTCGCCACGCTTGCAATAAAAGCTCAACTAGGCTACTGCGATTTTATACACGCTGGTCAATGTAACGCACTAACTCATCTGGCAAAGAGATAGATACTTTCATAGACAGTATTTATGCTAATTTTAATACTACCAATGGTAGTACAATTCTATTTGCTAGCCTTACGGAACAAAAAGACGACCAACGCCTATCCAGGTTTCTATATCCAGCAAGATTTCTAGAATACGATCGACACAACGATTTCGATAGACTCGATCGCCTAAAAATCGATCGCATCTCCAATCGTAATCACAGAGAGGGAATCCACTGTATTTTCTTCTCAGATAACCTGTTCGAGGGAGTCTTCACCCTTCATGCTGCGGTTTGCTGTCAGCAAAATCATTTGATTTGCCTGAGCAAGTCGTCAAACAACTCGATCGTTACTGTCGATCGACAAATTCATCTGTTTGAAGGTGACAAAACGAATTGGGAGTAGATTTAACCAGCCTTGACTCGCAATATTGCCCAATAAAATCTCTGCATGACCTCCAAGATTGTGATCTATAAGAAAATTCATGCTTCTACTTCGTGTCTGGCTTTCTGTTCTTGAAGTTTAGCCCACATTGCCTCTCGACCTGGTTTGGGTGGCATCGCTGCAACGCGGGCAGAATGTTCGCGATTGCGCTCTTCCCAATACTGTCGAATTTCCTGAGCTTGCTTTAAAACAACTTGATACTCTGCTTCAACTTCTGCACGATTTGCCTCAATGTAGGATAAAGCAACGTTAATCTGATCGTCTGTTAAGTCAAACAATGAACGGATAAACTTCGGGGGATACTGAGCCGTCAGATAGTCCATCACATCATAGAGAGTGATGCGCGTACCTGAAATTGTCAGGCCGCGCTCTGTACGAATAATAATTGGTTGGTTGTTTGATACTGAAACCATACCCAGAGCCTCTGAAACAACTTACTCAATAACCCGATCGTACATCACAAATTTGTAATATCGTATGGGAGCATCTCAGTTTTGCAAGAAGCATTTTAAAGAGCGGACTGAAGTCCGCACTACGAACTTTTTTTTGAGCGGGGCAGCACTGTAAATGCAAAACTGAGCAAATCCACCAGGCTCTCCCTACACAAAATTAGCCGGATCTTGATCCCGCCGATTCTTCAACAGAATCGGAGTACCTTGGCCATCACCCACCAGGGCCGCCGTTTCCTCTAAAGCTTCCCTCAAGCGCTTGGCCGCGTAAATTGACATATCTCGGGGGACATTTACCCGATCGCGCAAATACCGCAAAGCCGCATCAGATCCAGCCGGCGGTTTACAAACTTCGCCAGTCATCATCAAAGTTAAAGCACAACGCAAAGCCTCATCAAATAAGTTGTCATCAGCAGGATTGACTTTAATAATGTTGCGCTGATGCTTGATGACGCGGTGGAGTGCTTCTTTACGCGAGGTTTCTGGTTCTGGATACATCACATCGGGTAATCCAGCCCAAGGCCCGTTATCCACGCGGGCTTTGTTGAGTAACATCTGCGGTTCACCGTTTTCATAACAGCCACCCATTTGAGGCGGTAAATCGTGCACGTGGGTGTGGAAGTCGCTTTGAGTACCGCGATAGGTCGATCGGCTTTCCATCCCCGCAAACCAGTCACCAAAGCGCGGGTTTGCTTCCCGCATCGAGTAGCCTTTGTAATAGTAAAGACTGGCATTCATCCGTTCGACATAGGGCGTAAAGATGACATCCGCAGTGCCAAATTCAGCGAGGAAATAAGGCCCGGGCGTGCTGGCTAGGGCTGCTTCAACTTGGGCGACGACGCTGATAAATTGCTTGCGGTTGTGTTGTTCTACTGCGGCTGAACTCGCCGGGTAGCACAGCCAAGAGCACCACGCTCTAAACAGCAGTCGCTCTAGCCGCCGCAGCGGAAGGACTTGGGGGTTTTTCATACCCAAACTCAAGGGGCCGAAGACTTGTTCGAGGGCGATTAAGATGTCGTCGCTTTCGGTGATGATGCGGCCGTCTAGTTCGATCGCGGGTAACATTCCCGACGGCACTTTACGCTTGTACCAAAGTTCTTTTTCCCCATAGCAGAACATGGTAACTTTGTCAATGCGGTAGGGAATTTGTTTTTCTTCCAACCACAGCCAGATTTTCTGGCAATAGGGACACCACGCATGGTTGTCGCGGTAGAGGGTGACTCGCACATCGGATTCGGTTTTTCCGAAGAGGCGCAAGCGGGATTGGGCGTTGGTGGGGCCGTTGGTGCGATCGACTTCAAAGTCGGTGAGGGTTTCTAGTTGTGTCCAGGTTAGGGGAATCATGGGATTTTAGATTTTAGATTTTAGATTGGAGAATTGAAGATAGCGACTTCTTTAACTGTTTCCAAGGAAGAGCCTTGGAATCAATATCAGCGAGGCTCTGCCTCGGCCCGAAAAAGGAGGCAGAGCCTCCGAATCTGCCTTACCAGGCACTGCTAGTAACGAGTAGAAAATACAAACCAGTAAAAGATTTGTGTGATATTCGCAAGTGTTGGATTGATTGATGCTCTTGAAAAACAGCAAGTCTGGCTCAGATAAAAAATGCTTTAAAAACTCTCCGTCCTCACCGCAAAAACTCACTATAATTAAAGTTACAATTGGGGAGATGGTGGGGCATCTTGAATTTTGGCGAGTGCTGCTTTAATTTGGGGAGTTGCCAGGAAGTTTTGGGTGGCTGCAATCAAGCGATCGCCCCAGAGGTTGTCTTTGAGAAAAGTTACTGTGGCATAGCGTTTGTCCAATTTTAGGGCGGCTTCTCCCAGGGCTAAACCTTTTTCTTTGTCGCCTTTGGTGTAAAGTGCTACTGCTAGAGCTAGCATTGGTTCTGCTGCTTTGTCGTCGATCGCGATCGCTTCTTGCCAGCGTTTGATGGCGCTATCGACATCTCCCATTTCGTATTTGACTAATCCGATATTGTTGATAGCGGGCCAGAGTTTTTTTTCTAAGGCAAAGGCTTTTTCATATTGGGCGATCGCGCGATCGAACTGCTTTAGCTTGTAAAAAGCGTTACCTAAATCAAATAATGCGCCCGGAGTGTCGGGCTTTATTTTCAAGCCTGCTTGCAAGTATTCGGCTGCTTTCTCGTAGTTCGCTTTCCGAAAGTGAGCTTCTCCCAAGACAAATTTAATTGAGGCATTTTCTGGAGACAGAGATTGAGCCTGGCCCAAGGCTTCAATGCCTTTGTCAAACTGCTCAATTTGAAGGTATAAGCTGCCTAACAAAGTCCAAGTTTGAGGATTTTTGGGGGCTAACTGCGTCGCGAGTTCAGCGCTGGGGACGGCGAGTTGGAACTGCTGGAGTCTGGCTAGCTGAACGGCTCGCTCTGCAAGGCTCAAGGCTGTCTGTTCGAGTCCGGTAGAGTCGATTTGCAGGGTGTAAGGCAGGAGTGCCTGTGCTACAACTGGCTTGGGCATTGTCCACAAACCGAGTGCGAGCACCAGAGATAGTAAAGGAATGCGATTAGGCACTGTATAGCCCCAGAAAAAAATATAATGGTTTCTCGATCGTTCATAATAACCTATATTCCTGAGTTTTGATATTGCTTGTTGGCTCGCGACGCGAAACCAGTTTTGATTTCGGTAGTTGCCCAATTCTACTTTTACTCAGGAATAAAATTTTTGATTCACTGCTTTATAGAGGACTGAAGTCCTTACTACAAACCGGGGAATGTCTTGATTTTTAGGAATTTGAATTAGTTAATAAAGTCTGTTGAATTTTGTCTAACAGTTGTGCTGCTGACAGGGAAGAAGGCAAAATTTTGGCAGATACTTCTTGCAGCAAAAAGTCGATCGCCTCCGATTCCAAATTTACAGCAGATCGATCGTCCCAGACTAAAATTGGCAGTTTGACAGCCATTTGCCGCAGGTTCGATAGCGCTTGCAACATGGCGGCCGATTCTGACGGGGCATCTCGCAAGCACAGCAACACTAAGTCCACGCTTTGATATTGCAACTGCTGCAAAACTTCTGTCCAGCAAGGTGCGATCGCCCCTCGAAAGCCTGCGGTTTGGATGTACTGAATCAAAGCTTGAAAGTTGGGAGTAGAAAACTTGGAATTGGCAATGGGAATCTCGGCTTTTGTCGATCGATCGCCCTTTGCCAATTCTCCCGTCGGATTCCCCCGAGTGGTGCAGTGCAAGTCGGGTAAAGTCGAAATGTCAGCAAATAAAATGCTGGGCTTCCAACTCATGCCCGCAGCTACTTGAATCACTTGCCACAACGCAGACGCCCCCAACCCGGTGCCTGAGGTTTCACTGCCTTCGGGACTGCGGGCCGCCAAACAGGGAAATACCGACAATCTTTTGACTTGATTTGCCAGTTGCGTCGTTGCAGGGTCTAAAGTCACTAAGGGCAGAGAACCCAAATTTCGAGACCGACTTAACTGTTCGATGAAAGCTAAGGGGTTTTGCAGTTGACTCGTACTGTCCAAGACGATCGCCGAAGGCCGCCAAATTCGCGCCACGAGTTCTGCTTGGCCGAGGTCGTCTGCTTCCAAAACTCGGCAGTAGTTGGGGTTGAGGAGTAAAGCAGAACCTTGAGAGGAACTGTTTTGCGGGCTGAGCCACAACACGGTTAAAGAACTCCTCACCTTGCTGGTACTGGCGTCGGGGCGACCGATCGAGTCTGCCAACAGCCGGCGTAAAGCGGCTTCTTCCACAGGCAAGCTCAAAAAGCCTTCGGCGCGGTTGACAGAAGCCCGTTCTTTTTCGCCTCTGGTGGCCGTGACGATCGCCGGAATCGATCGGGTATCCGGATCGCTCTTCAGCAGCGTCAGCACGTCCCAACCGGACAGCAGCGGCAGCAGCGGGTTGAGAAAAATCGCTTCGGGACTGAACCTCCGGGCTTTTTCCAGCGCTTCGGTGCCGGAACGGGCGACTATTACTTGGTAGCCCAAACCGGAGAGGACTTTGCTTAAATCTTCGATATATTTAGGAACTGCTTCGACTATTAATACTAAACGAGAGCGAGAATTGGCGATCGGAATCTGATATTTTGATTTCAATAATTCTTCATCAATGCCTGTATGTGATGGAGATTCTTCCCCGCTATTTCCCGGAGGACTTGGGGGCAGCAACAATGTAAATTCAGAGCCTTGGTTTTCTGAGGAAATAAACGAAACGTCTCCGCCGTGGAGACGGGCTAGGCGCTGAGTCAGTACCAGTCCCAGTCCGGTTCCTTGAAAGCGCCTGGTGAGGGGGCTTTCTAGCTGTTGGAATTTCTGAAATATCAGGTGCTGTTTGTCGGCGGGGATGCCGATGCCGGTATCCCAAACTGTGAAGGCGAGCCAACCTTCCCAAACATTTACTTTCAATCCGATTTTGCCACCTGTTTCGGTGAATTTTATGGCGTTGGAAAGGAGGTTTACGAGCATTTGCCGCAGCCTCAGTTCGTCGGCAATTAAATAGCTCACTCCCGGTTCTATTTCCAGTGTAAATTCTATTTTGGCGGGGGGTTCTGCTTGGGAAGATGCACCCTTGGTTTGGCTTGGCTGGGGAGATGATTTTTCTTCTTGCTGTTGCAGTTGTTTTGCTTGTTCAAAGGCTCTTTTGCAGGTGGCTGCTATTTCTACTGGTTCCGGAATTAGTTCTAGCTGCCCGGTTTCCATGCGGGTCAAGTCTAAAATGTCGTTCACTATTGTCATCAAATGCCGCCCGCTTTGATGGATTAGTCTGGCGTAGCGTGTTTGGCGATCGTTGAGTTCTCCGATCAATTTATCTTTGAGCAGGCTCGACAAACCGAGGACGGCGGTGAGAGGGGTTTTTAGTTCGTGGCTGATGCAGGATAAAAATTCGTCTTTTAGTCGGTTGAGGTGGATTAAATCTGCGTTTTTTGCTGCTAGTTCTTTGGCGACTAAATGTTCTTCGGTGACATCTTGTCCCATTACTAAAATTAGTTTATCTGAGAGTGACTGTTTGACAAATTGCCAGATCCGTTCTTGACCTGTTTGTACGGGACAGTCACAAATATATGTATCTGGTTTGCCGGCGGTGGGAGACCAAGCGGTCGCGGTTAAGGTTGATGGGGAGGCGGCGGCGTACAGGGGTAAGGGGCAACTCGCGGCTGCGGTTCCATCCCGTGAATCGAAGCTATCCCGCAGGGAATCGCCCGATCGACTTGCTCCTACTAGGCTCCTCCACTCAGAGGTGACGGCCTCTAAGAGCACGCTATTGTATTCTGTTGTTACATGGCTTGGTTTGTGGGGCGAGTGTTTGCCCAAATTTGCTGTCGGTTCTGGAACTGGTTCTGGGCCAGCTCCCAGCAAAATCCGCCACGCTGCGTTTTGGCTGACTATTTGTCCGGTGGGAGTTTGCAATCTCAAGGGCAGGGGCAGTTTTTCCAGGAGTTGCACTAGGGAGTTGAGGTTTTCTGAGGGTTTCAATCCTGCTTCTAGGAAGCGCACTTGAGATCCTAGGGCGGTGGCGATGGCTGCAGAAACCGATCTCGATTCAATTTCTTTGACTTCAGTGGGTTCGGGCCTCAGGCTGCTGTTAAGTGCGGCGAATTGCAGCAGGCTCTGACTGTCTAGCATTCCTAAAAATTTCCCGCTGGCATCTGTCAGGGCGATCGCACTTTTGGAGCAACCGCCGATGATTTGGCTCCTGGCTGGGGTGTCAAGCTCCTCTGTTTGCAAATATTCCCAGAATTCGCTGATGCTCAGAGTCCCAGGTATGGCCCGGATCGGCTCGATTGCGATCGAACTTGCTGACAAAGGTTGCTCCCAGTCGTTTGTGCGATCGGTCCAAAGGGCCCAAAAGCAGCGCAGGTAAACTAATCCTAGAGGTTGTAGCTGTTCGTTGACCACTGCAACTCGATCGCAGTTGCTGGAGCTGAAAATTGACTGTAGCGATGATAGCGCCGCCGTTTGGAGGCACAGCGGCACTAGCTCGATAAAATTTTTGAGAGTGGGGCTGGTGGTTGACATAACAAACCTGAGAGTCTGCTATCTATAGCAGTAATATTTTTGAGACCCAATGTAGCTGCGGATTTTTTGTATCTTATTAGTTTTATACCAGTTCTCGATCGATCCCCAGAACTGCACCGAGACCTCCGAATTTGATGCCTGCACCTGATTTGAGGCAACTACCAATTATTTTAAGGCTTAAGCTTAATTGCAGAAATCAGGATGGGGGTGCTTGACACATCTGCCAATAAGTACACTTTGACGATCCCGCTGCTATAAGCCGATCGCCTATTAGGCAGTTAAGATTGGTTACAATAGATGTTTAAAGATTTGTTAAAATGTTAAGTATTTTATATAAGGAGATATCAACTCTGAGCGATCCAGCACTTTCGGGCAACTTGGGTAATTCACCTACAGGTTTGCTGCCCCAACTGTCGATAGGTATTTTTATCCGCTCTGAAAAAATTGCCAGCGATGCGATCGAGCTTTTGAGCGGCGAACGCTACACGTTAACCCACATTAAGTCGGCGGTGGAGTTTTTGGGATTCCTCAAACACAATTACCACCTCGATTGTTTGGTGTTTGACGTAGATAGGGATTTGCAATTGCTTCTGGGCAAGCTGCAAGAACGATCGCTCTTTTTGCCTGCTGTGATTTTTTTGCCCCAGCCGGCAGGGGATGGCAGCCCTGAAGCACCACCTCCAGATGCTTTGGAGGGCGCGGCGACTACCGCCGAGAAGAGTCAAAAGCAAAGTTGTGCTTTTTTTTATCACCCGGCTGAGGTGCAACTATCAATCGCGAGATCGAGCTACCTAGGTGCAAGTATCGATCGGGCGATCGCACAATTTCTGAAACTTTCAACTCCGGTTCCTGTCAATGACCAATCCGCAAGGGTCGATGCCACGGCCCAATTGACTGCTCAAAGTTTACTCCAACGACAGCAGCGCCGACTTGCGGAAAAATTACGGGAGCGATTAGGATACTTAGGCGTGTATTATAAAAGAAATTCTCAGATTTTTTTGCGAAATCTTTCGGGAGAAGAGAAGCAAAAGTTTTTGGAGCAACTCAAATTAAGTTATCGCGACATCGTTTTGCATTATTTTTCTGAAGATACCGCAGTCAACAATCAAATCGATGAATTTGTAAATTTGGCTTTTTTTGCAGACGTTCCCGTGACTCAAATTGTAGAGATTCACATGGAATTGATGGACGAATTTGCTAAACAGCTAAAATTAGAAGGCCGCAGCGAGGAGATATTGCTCGATTACCGCTTGACTCTGATTGACGCCATCGCTCATCTGTGCGAGATGTACAGGCGATCGATTCCCAAAGAGACATCTCAAGGTAAAAGATAAAAGGTAGAAGGTAAAAATCCACAAAAAAGAAAGGAGAACACAAACCGCAGGGCTAGACCAAGGCTGAAATTATTATAAAATAACAAAGAACAGCGGATTCAAGACCAATAACAACTACAACTAACATCTGACAACTAATACTCAACATTTAAAAAAGTTCATGACTCCTCTGAAGAAAACCTACATTCTGAAGCTGTACGTTGCTGGAAATACTCCAAACTCAGTGCGAGCTTTGAAAACCCTAAAAGACATCCTAGAACAGGAATTTCAAGGAGTCTATGCCCTGAAAGTCATAGACGTTCTCAAAAATCCTCAGCTAGCAGAAGAGGACAAAATTCTAGCAACCCCCACCCTAGCGAAAATCCTGCCGCCGCCGGTGCGAAAAATTATCGGCGATTTGTCCGATCGCGAGAAAGTTCTGATAGGATTAGATTTGCTCTATGAAGAACTTCGCGAAGAAGACCTGAATTCATAAGATAATCAGAAGACAGTCATTGATCGGCAGTCAGCAGTCATTAGTTATTGAGCCCAAGCCCAAACTAAAAACTGGGTATAAAGACTCATGAGCTGGGGGTTAATGAGTGACAACTAAAGAATACTGAGAGTTGACAAAAATCGACATGAATGAAATTAGTCAAACGGTGCAACCACAAGGATTGGTAACGGCAGGCGTTGAAAAAATTCGCACAATGATTGAGGGTTTCGATGACATCAGTCACGGCGGAATGCCGATCGGTAGAACCACCCTAGTCAGCGGCACGTCAGGAACGGGAAAAACTTTATTTGCCGTACAATTTATATATAACGGAATCACTCATTTTGACGAACCGGGAGTGCTCGTAACTTTTGAAGAATCTCCGACAGATATTATTAAAAATGCTTGCAGTTTCGGCTGGGATTTAGCACGGCTAATCGAGGAAGGCAAGCTATTTATTTTAGACGCTTCCCCCGACCCCGAAGGTCAGGATATTGTGGGAAACTTTGATTTATCTGCTTTAATCGAGCGAATTCAGTACGCCATTCGCAAATACAAAGCCAAGCGCGTTTCTATAGATTCAGTGACAGCCGTATTTCAGCAGTACGAAGCTGCATCTGTGGTGCGACGAGAAATCTTTCGCTTAGTTGCACGCCTCAAACAAGTAGGCGCAACTACAGTTATGACTACCGAACGGGTTGAAGAATACGGCCCGGTGGCGCGGTTTGGAGTGGAAGAGTTTGTGTCGGATAATGTAGTGATTGTTCGCAACGTCTTGGAAGGGGAACGCCGCCGCCGCACCATCGAAATTTTGAAGTTGCGCGGCACAACTCACATGAAGGGTGAATATCCTTTTACTATGACCAATGATGGCATTAATATTTTCCCCTTGGGTGCGATGCGATTAACTCAAAAATCTTCTAACGTGCGGGTTTCTTCCGGCGATAAAACTCTCGACGAGATGTGCGGCGGCGGTTTCTTTAAAGACTCGATTATTTTGGCTACCGGTGCGACGGGAACCGGAAAAACTCTGTTGGTAAGCAAGTTTTTGCAGAATGCTTGTACGAACGGCAATCGGGCACTACTTTTTGCCTATGAAGAATCGCGGGCTCAGTTGTTCCGCAATGCTTATTCTTGGGGCATTGATTTTGAGGAAATGGAACACAAAGGACTGCTGAAACTGCTGTGTACTTACCCGGAATCTGCGGGCTTGGAAGACCATTTGCAGACGATTAAATCAGAAATTGCTGAATTCAAACCTTCTCGAATTGCGATCGACTCGCTGTCAGCCCTAGCTAGGGGTGTCAGCAATAATGCTTTCAGGCAATTTGTGATTGGGGTGACAGGTTTTGCGAAGCAGGAAGAAATCACCGGCTTTTTTACGAATACCAGCGACCAGTTTATGGGTTCTCATTCGATTACTGACTCTCATATTTCTACAATTACTGACACGATTATCATGCTTCAGTATGTAGAGATTCGAGGCGAAATGTCGCGGGCAATTAATGTGTTTAAAATGCGCGGTTCGTGGCACGACAAAGGAATTCGAGAATACACGATTACTGAAAGAGGCCCGCAAATTAAAGATTCCTTCCGCGGCTACGAACGGGTAATCAGCGGTTCTCCAACTCGAATTTCGGTTAATGAGAAGAGTGAGTTATCGCGGATTCTCCAGGGCGTGCAAGGTCAAGACGAGGACGATATGTGATAGTCAGCAGTCTGTTGTAGGGTGCGCGGTGCGCGCTGCTGTGTTCTGAAATCGCCCGCACAGCCAGAACTCCTTTACCATTGATCGTAAAAAAGATCGATCGTTCGCGATCGATCTTTTGATTAATTTTAGTGAGCACGGAGGGATTTAAATCAAAACTTCGCTCTTGAATCAGGAGTTTCCGTCGTTCTAGCCATTTTTTGCACCCACTCTGAAAGTCCTGTTTTTGATTTGAGCGAACACTGAGCGGCTTGCTGTAGGCTGAGTGCATCAGTCAAACTCAGCACTATCAGAGTAGGGAGCGAAAGATGAGCGAAAAATCTAATCCTGTCACAGTAAGTACCAGCGCAGACTACCTTGTTTGCTACGAGCGGATTCTAGACTATTTCCAACAAGCACAGAAAGAATGTCCCAAGGGCGTAGGGCTAAAAAGAGACAGGAAAGCTAGTGGTGGTTACATAACGCTGCAATTCAAGTTAGGTGACAAGCGGGTCAACAGAACCTGTGGGTGCTACCTGACGATGCAGGGCATCACTGACGCTCTGAGGAAAGCTCATCTAGTTGCTAGCGCTTTGCAATCATTCTCTAGTGAGAGCCGATTTTTAGCCTGGTATGATGATGTTATTTTGGATAAAAACGTCATCAAAAATGATTTGATGACGTTGGGTGAGGCGATAGCAAAAGTAGAGAAAGAATACTGGGAAGGACGCACTAAACGCCGTCAACAACGTGACAAGAATAATGCTAGCCATCAAAGCTCCTGGGGGTGTGTTTACGGACAATATTTCAAACTGTTGCCCAGGGAGGCGATTATAAACTCAGTAGATGTTTTGTCGGTCGTCCACGTCAAGAAGCAAGGAACCAAATGCTTTAAGAACTGCCTGTCTGCTATGAAAAAACTAGCTGAGACTATTGGCGATACTGAGTTGTTATGTAGACTTAAAGAAATTGACGGTACCCAAACAGAATTTCGAGAATACCTGCAAACCTTATCAGTAGATGATTTTCTCAAACTTCGCATTCAGGTTCTCAGTGTCTCAGGTGATAAGCGATACCATCTGGAATCACGCAAACGGTGGCTGTGGGTATTCTCAATGCAGATGGTGTAAGGTTTTCGGGTTCACGAAGTGTTTGCTGTTCAGAACATTGACAAACCTTTTAAAACAAAGGATGGCGTTATTATCCCGGCACTGATTGAGCCAAACAACATAAAGATGATTGCTGTAGTTGGTGACAAGACATTACTCGACACGACGACCAAAACTGGCTACCGACTGTGTGTGCCGATGCTTCCCCCTACTCATCCTGACTTGATAGAGGGCCTAGAAATTAAGTCTGGCAAATTGCCTGAGATTGGAACACTATCAACCAATCCGAAAACAATTGCTGGACTGTATAGTGACCGCGCCCAAAATATCTTAAGAAGGTGGAATAAAGGTTTTACTCAAACCCACGCTTTACGCCATCTAGCTAATCTCAGCGGTCAAATGGCGGGGATGTCTCAAGAAACAAGAGCTAAAAGTCTGGGGCATTCACCACAGATGAATGAAACTGTTTACAAGCGTCGCGCCAACACTGAGACAACAATTGATTTGTTAACTCAATCCACAAAGGAAGCTATTCCTTTAGGGAGTGCAATTCAGGTTCTTAAGCAGTTAGGTAGCGATGTGAAAAATATCAAACTGCTAGCCGCTATCTACGGCATTACGTCCGATGAAGTGATGGAGTTGCTTGCCGAATAATTTGAAACAAAACTTTACAGTCGCACCTGTTGACAAGTGGCTGCAAACCTGTAATCGTGAGTAACTAAGGAAGATTGATGCGCGACTGACTAGCGATTGACCCCGCTAACCAAGTCACGACTGCCCCAAACCGTTACATGACAACGTTTGGAGCCGAATAATTATGACATTTTTAGACGATTGTCCTTGCGGACGATCGCAACACTTAATGTTTTCCGACATTAGCGAACTTGCTATTGGTATGTATTGGATACATACCTTTGGGGGTCGGAAATGATTGCACCTGAAGTTTTACTGGAATCTAAAACAGCCCGCGACGGGCAGTTGACTCAAGTCACCCATGAAGCTGCATCGGACGTACTCAGCAAGGCTAAGGCTTTAGTGTTTGCGTTGTGGCAAGGGACTGGCGCTGCTACTACTCAGGAGATGGCTGAGTATTATGAAGTGCCGGCTGAAACGCTGCTAAGCTGATACGCAGCTAGATTGTATAATATAAATATAAGATAAGCGATCATTAGTTATAATGTATGCCAGCCAAAAACCATCTATCTCAAAATCAAAAACAGAGACTCATTAAACTATTAAAAGAGTCTGATGATAATTATGTGAGGGAAAAAGTTCTAATCTTATTGCTAATAAATGACGGAAAAAGTTATCGAGAAATCAGTGAATTTATGGAGATTGCTTACACAACAGTAGCTTATTGGTCAGTTCATGGCGACCCAGATAATTTGGATAGTTTTTTAGATAAAAGAAGCCAAGGTAATTTTCGCAAAGTCACTCCAGAGTATGAAAAAATATTGATAGATACAATCGATAAAGAACCGGCAGAATATGGATAGGAATTTGGGAGATGGACGGCAGCCAGACTAGCAACATATTTAGAAAAAGTCACAGCAATCAAATTGAGTGGTTCCCAAATATCCAGAATACTACATAAAAAAAATACGTTTACATTTGGGCTAAATATAGTTTAGAGGACAAACAAAATCCCGTTGAAAGAGAAGTATTTAAACAGAAGCTATCCGAGTATTTAAAAATAACAAAACAAACCCCAGAGCTTTTACAGGTATGGTTTTGGGACGAAAGTGGATTTAGCTTACGAGTGATAACAAGAAAAAATTGGGGTAAAAAAGCTAGTCGCAAAAAAATCACAGGTCAAAGGAGAAGAGGCAGAGTAAATATCATGGGTGGATTGAGATATCATGACAAAAAAAGGTTAAATTTTGTCATAAAAAAAGGAGACTCCAATAGGTTTTATGAGCAAATTAAGGCCTTAAATGATTCGATTGTTCAAGAAGGGAGAGAACTGGGTAATCAAGCTGAAAGTTTTGCCGAATCAGGAATAAAGATTGTAATTATTTTAGACCATGCTAGTTTTCATAAAAAGAAAGATATTCTGAACCAAATATCAGCCGAAATGCCTCATATTATTTTAGAATTTTTGCCACCTTACAGCCCCGATTATAATTTGATTGAATTGGTCTGGCATTCAGCGAAAGAATATATAGCACATCGACTGTTTAAGTCAGTAGAAGAATTGTCAGAATTACTACATAGATTATTAAATGAACGAGAAATGGTTATCAAATGGGAGCGAAAAATAAAAAATAAAGGCAATGCTATTTTATCCGGTTAGCTGCGTAGCAGCTTAACAGTTCTAAAGCGTCACCTAGACGAGCTCGAATCAGATGGATTGACGGTTTTGCGAGGCAAAGCTTTAAAAGAAGTGAAGTTCATAATGAACCTAGCTCCTAACACCGACAAAATTACAATTTGGACACCCCGCGCTGCACTGCGGTTAGGAATGCTTCTGAGAGACTCCCAAGTAGCCAAGCAAGTCAGAAACGTACTGCTAGATGTTGCCCAAACCGCAGAACCGTCTGACACAAGCGATTCCCAGTCACAA
Source organism: Microcoleus sp. PH2017_12_PCY_D_A (assembly GCF_020738565.1). NCBI lineage: Bacteria > Bacillati > Cyanobacteriota > Cyanophyceae > Oscillatoriales > Microcoleaceae > Microcoleus > Microcoleus sp. PH2017_12_PCY_D_A. The sequence goes on from NZ_JAEQCI010000134.1 coordinate 24,800, forward strand.
ACCGACATCGCTCAGATGATAGAGCTGGCTAAAATCCAAGCTCAAACCATCAACGAACAGTCTCAAGCCCTCAAAGAACAGCAAAAATTACTGACAGCAGCCCTAGCTAACCTCAGTAAAGGCAAAGCCAAAGAGAAAAAACAGCCCAAGTGGACACCGCGCAGTACCAGTCACTTACTGGAATTTATGCGCGAAGCCGGCTTAGAACCTCAGCCCGACGGTCAAGCTTACGTTTCCGACCTCTGGCAACAGTTGCAGGACTGGTACATCAAGACTGGGGTGCTAAAGGTTGAGACTGTCAAAGGCAAAGAGAAGTTGATATGGCGTGAGTTATCGAATAAACGGGATAACCCTGTCAAAGCTAGCAATCAGTTGTCCCGCAGGTTGTGTGAGCTTTTCCCTAGGCTTCAAAGACATCGGCACACAGGGCATGATACGGGGCGTGACGGTAAAGCGCGACTGGGATGCACTTACTTAGCGGGACTTAAACAAATTTTAAGCCCAAACAAGGCCTAAACTGGCTTTATAAGCGGATAATAGGTCCCAATTTTGGTTCAACCATTTGACAAACCTAAAAGATATGGCTGTCCGAAATGCTTCGAGTGCCTGAGTAAAAGTGTTTAAAGGTTTGTTTGCCCATGTACGCCTTAATCCTCCTGTTAAGGTATGCCAGAGGATGAAAGTGTAGGCACAAAACACCAGAATGAAATGTCTTTTTAGGCTGGTTTCATCTCTGACTTGATATTCATTTAATCCCAACCATCCCTTGGCTTCCCGATAGAAAACTTCAACCCAATTTCTTTTTGAATAAGTTTTTACTATCCACTCCTCGGTCGCTGTTGATAAGTCAACATTACTCATCAAATAATCTATTTCAGTGGCGGTATCGAAAGTATCTGCATTCATGACGATGGCTATTACTTTCTTACCCGTGCATTTTGATAATTCTACGAATTGAATTGCTACCCATACTGTTCTCGGTCGTTCTAAAGAGAGTTGAATTTTTGTGAAAGCC
>NZ_JAEQCI010000135.1:0-13937 GCF_020738565.1 Microcoleus sp. PH2017_12_PCY_D_A
ATTAGACCTCTCTATTCGTTCGGTGCTGTGCCTCAATTGCGGCACCGAACAAGACAGAGATTTCAACGCAGCGAGAAATATAAATAAAGTCGGGATAGGACATTGCCACGACTATAACCGGGCACAGAGACAGAGTAAGACTACTCCGGTAGCGTCAGTTGATGAAGTGTCAAGAATCACCGCCCTTTAAGGGCGGTGAGTATGTCAAAGGATGAAAAATCAATATGGTTAAAATTATTAAACTAGATCCAATTGCCGAGGAAATGGCAGTGGAAACCCGATCGAATATCCTCGCTGCCTTACTTTCCAAAGACTTAGACGTTCTTAAGGAATGCGGGGGGCGAGGAATGTGCGCTACCTGCCACGTTTACATTAAAGAGGGCATGGAAGGCTTGTCAGACATAAACCGCCGCGAGAGGAGGACGCTGGAGGTCATTACTACAGCGTCCTCCAATTCGCGACTTGCTTGTCAGGCTCAAATTATGGGCGAGGGTGTCGTTGTACAGATACCTGCGGGGATGTACATTAATGCTATTGAAAATGTGGAAGCTCTGATCGGCCGCCGGGCTCAGCAAGATTTGTTACACCCAATTACGGGTCAAGTAGTTGTGGAATCGGGAAAGTTGATTACTCGTTCGATCGTTACACAGCTTAATGAAACCCGATTCCAAGTAGGACAGTATTTAGTTCGGACTAAAGAAGCTTAAACTACCAACGCTAATGTAATTGCAGATGGGAATGGGAGCGCCAATTCAGTTAAAACTTGATATGTTGGATTTACACAGATTGTTGCCCAAAAGAAAAAAGTCATATTATGTTGAGCCAACTTGCGCGTTTGAGTACGGAAGCAGATGGACGCTACGCCACCGCTGAAGAACTCGTATTTTTGAAAGACTACTTTCAGTCTTTGAATCACCGGATGAGTGCTTATAAAAAACTTCAAGCCTCTGAGAAAGAAATTATTCGGCAAGTGGAAGCACAAATCCAATCTCTAGACCCGAGTTTATTTCGCCGGGGTTCTCAAGATCTGACGGCAAAGTGGCGCTTAGATGCTGTGCGGGTGTTGAGGCATTCGGCGGCTGCACTGTTGATTAATGATACTGAACGGTTGCGCGATCGGCTGCTGCTTTGGTTCCAAACTATTTTAGGCGCTTTTCAAGCTCGAAATAGTTCAGCAGTCACCTATGATGTCATGAAAAAGGTAATCAAACAATATCTCAGTGCTGAAGAAGTCAGCTTATTTTTTCCGATTCTCGACATCAACCGAACTTTACTCGGCAAATAATCAAGGGAATGCCATACCGTTTGCGATCGGGAATTACTTATTACATAAATGCTTGCAGCAAGGGGCAACAGTTGTATTCTTTTAGCGGACTGGTATCGCATTAACCGCGATAGATTTTGCCGTTAGGAAGAATGGCTCCAAGCAAGTTCACTCCCCCCAAATCCGCCTCACTGAGAATTGCTCCGCGGAGGTTTGCTCCACTCAAGTCAGCTTTCCGCAAATTGGCTTTACTGAGGTTAGCTTTGCTCAAGTCAATTTCACGCAGGCAAGAATTAGAAAGGTTGGCATTGATCAAGTATGCCCCGCTCAAGTTGGCTTTGCTGAGGTTGGCTCCACTCAAGTTAGCTTCCATCAAATAAGCACCGCTGAAATTGGCTTCGTTTAACAATGCCTCTGCCATATTAATTCCGGTTAAAAGTTTGCGGCTCAAGTCTACACCGCCCAAATCGGCCCCGCTGAGGTTGATACCGCTTAAGTGGCAGCCATTCAAAGTAATCTTTCTCAGGTAGGTTTTGCTGAGGTCTGCTTTGCACAAATTGGCTCTATCCAAGCAAGATTCGCTGAGGTCTGATTCGCTCAAACACGCGCTGTTTAAATAGGCTTGAGTGAGGTTAGTTCGCCTGAGGTTAGCTTTCAACAAGTTGGCTTTGCTGAGTTCAGCACGGGTTAAGTTGGCTCCGGCTAGGTTGGCTTTGGACAATTCGGCTGCGGTGAGCTGCGCTTCGCTCAAGTCTGCTTCTTTGAGACTTGCTAGAGTCAAGTCTGCATTTTTCAAGTCTGCCCCGTTGAGATTGGCTTTAATCAGATAGGCTTTACTGAGATTTGCTTCGCTCAGAACCGCTTTGGTGAGGTTGGCGGCACTCATATCTGCACCTATGAGATTTGCCTTGGGGAGAATTGCTCCTGTCAGGTTTGCCCAATTCAGGTGAGCTCCGGCTAGGTTGGCGTCGGTGAGATTGGCGTCGGTGAGATTGGCGTCGGTGAGATTGGCTCCGCTGAGACTTGCTGCCATGAGGTTCGCGCCGGTGAGATTGGCTCCGCTGAGGTCGGCTTTGCTGAGGTTGGCTCGGCTCAGATGGGCTTTGGTGAGGTCGGCTTGACTGAGGTTGGCACCGATTAAGTAGGGTCTGTGCTGGTGTTCGTTAAGATTGTCCAAACGTAGAGTTGGGGCATCGCTGGAACGGTATAAATCGATCGGACTCAACACTATGCCGCGCAAGTTGGCTTGTCTAAAATCTCTTTCGCCGGCTGCATATCGATTTAGAAGTTCATTGGCGTCCATTAAGTTTGAGAAAAAAGTTTAAAGTTTGAGGTTGTGATTGCTTTTAAATCTTATGAGTTTCTAATAATACTGACATTTTTTTGAACTGTTTTGTAACTTTTTTTTGGCGTTAATTTCAAGAATTGTGTTTTTTGATCTCCTTAGGTTCCACCCTTGATGTTAAAAATATCGATATCCAGCAGTTGTTCTGATAGGACTTTGAGCATTAAACTAAGCAAAAATTATGTCTGGAGTATTGTTCTAACGTAAGTCATGAATTATCTAGGTGGGAGTTATAGTCCAATAAGTAACCTGACACAATTAATTACACAAAAAATGCTCGGAAATTACTATTTTGGAACCTTTGCGAGAACTCATAGTCTAATTAATCTTGTCTAACTACTTAAGCTTGGGTTAAAAAGGTAATTTTTATGCCCGCACCTGCTGTTACTTGAGAACCCAAGAAAGTCTTGGCGATTGCTTTCATAAAATATCGATCGCTTCGGGAGCGGGGAGAGCAATTACACGCTTAGCTAACCCAAGCTTATTGAGTTATCGTCAATTTTTTTGGAAACAGCTAAAACGATTTTTTTACTCGGTAGATTTTTGATAATTTAACTGTCTGTAATGTTCGATCGTCGGGGGGATAAAATAGCCGCCCAATCACCTAGCTGATAGCTATTGAGAATAAACTAATAGCTGTCACACAAGTCAGTTTTTCTGGCAAAGCTGACTGATAATAGCTTCGTGAGCTTGTCCTTCTTCGACCATAGAATCTGCTGGTTGGAGGCGATCGCGCAACCCTAAAATAAAGCGGTTGCAGTCCGAACCCAAGGATTCGCAGGAGGTTTGCAGGCAGTGGAGTTCTCGACCTGTAAGCTGACTAAAGAAGGAACTTAAGATGCCTGCTTCTAAATAACAGGCCGGCCGCTTCGACTTGGGAGCTGTTTTAGCAAAAAGAGAGTTACCAATCTTTACTATTAAAAATCCCTGTTCGGAATAGCTGGGGTCAAATTCAAATTTTCCCCATCCGTGAGTTTTCCAGCACTGTTGCAAGGACTGAAGAAATTCTACCATTTCCATTTCGGAAACTGGCTGGCCGTAGTATTCGCTGACTTCTTCGCAAAAACGCACGTAGAAGTTTTTCCCCCACCAACGACCGCAGTTGAAAAGCACGAGGCGGGCGGCTTGACCTGTTTCTTGTTCTAGGCCGATATGAATGGCTTGAATCAGTGTTTCTGGGAGGGCTATGAGCCGATCGCCCCGGCGGTTTTCGAGCAGGCCTAGTTCGAGGTCGCCTCGGACGTAGGCATCGCTGGCAAAGTAGTTTCCAGGGAGGCGGGGCTGTTTGAGCAAGTCGGCAATATTAATCATCGGTAATCGGCAATTGGGACGTTGTAAGGAAGACGAAAGAGGTAATTTTTTATGGCTCTAGAAAATTGGAAATTGGCAATTGGTTGTTTGTAAAGAAGGAGTTATGAGGATTAAGTTTAAAATGAAATTTATTACTTACAACTCATCATTTATACTTCCTAAATTACATTTTTTTACGAGGTATTACCTGTTGCCTATTCTTTATTTTCTTAGCCAGCAATCATTGATTTTGCTTGGTCTAAAAATGGTTGCAACAAGGCTCTTGCTTGCTCGGAAAGCAGTTCTTTTAAACGAGTTTGCAACAGATTGCACACAGTTGCTTCGATTTTTTGAGTTTGGTGGGCTTCGACTATACCGGAAACCCAGTCGAGGAGTCGCTGTTCGAGAAAATCTCGATCGTTCAGCAGCATGGCCATGGCGCAGTACCGCAAGACTAAAACCCAGTGTTTGAGCGATCGTTCTAAGTTTTCTTCTTTTTCGTCGGGGAATTTTTCTTGTAGCTTGTTGGCTATTGGTTGGAAGATGCTTGCTTCCTTCTCTCGCAAAAATTCGTAAATTTTTAAGCGCTGGGCGAGGATTGCAGCTTGACGCTTAAAAGCTATGAGTTCTTCGCCTTTTAGAAAGCGGGTTTCTGCCTGATCCAGCAGGGTCTCTATCTCAGGGTGCATGATTTTAATTAAGTGGTAATCGGTAATTGATAAAAGGAAGTCAGTTGACAGTTGACAGTTGACAGTTGACAGTTGGCAGTTGGCAGTTGGTAATAGTTTTCGTAATTACCACCAATAACAAATAACAACTAACCAATATTAACTATTGGCCATTTCCAATTCCCCACGCAGATTAAAAGAGGTCGAATAGATCGTCAATGGTGACTTCGGCAGGTTCAGAAATAGAAATTGCTGGCAAGGGTGGCGGTAGGGGTAGGGCGCCTACTTCGGGAATTCCTTCCCAAGAAATAGCTTGAAAAAAGTCTGCTACCGATCGCGTTAAACTCAGCGCTTGACCAGAAGTCGAGCCATTTTGGGTTTCTAAAGGTTGTCCCAGCCAATTATAGTGACCAAAGAAGTCTTGGACAGACTTACCCAACCATGAAGTTTGACTTTTCATCTTTCTTTCTGCCTGGAGAGGCCCACCATTGGTCGCTATTTGCGATCGCGAAGTTGGTGGAAGGAAAGGCAGGGCAGGGGATGTGCCTTTCCAGGTTGTTTACCGCAATATTTCACCGTGTTGCAGTCGATTTTGAATATCGCGGGCGTTGGCACCTTCGTTGAGCCAAAATGCTGCTGCATCAATTTTGTCTGGGTTGCCGAGGAGGAATTTACAATAGGTTTCTCCCATTGAGTAACATTGGAGTTCTATGCAACTGAGTGGCTTTTTGACTAGAGCTCCGAAGAAACCGGCAAACAAACCTGCGTATAGGTGACAAACTGGTTTGCCTACGTCGCCCAAAGTGCGAGCAACTGCTGAGTCAAAGAGGTTGATGAAGATGCAGCCATGTTTGCGATCGCTCATGTCTACTTCCCAGCGACCCCAACCTTGAGCAGTGAAAGGCCACCACCAAGTTTCTAGCAGGAACATCAGATTCGACTGGCGAATGTTCTGGCTGAATTCGGCGCTAAACCATTTTTGAAAAAATTCGGAATCTTGCAGCCCCCACTGGCAACCAATAGTATACATGATGACGGAGGACGCCGGGCCTACTTCTTCTTCGAGTCCCTCCACTAAACCGATGATGAAGTCTTCGCTGGTAAAAATGTTGCGGGACTCATTCCAGTCGTTAATTGTACCAAACTGGCGATCGAAGGCAAAAAAATCCTGAAACCTATAATGGTTGTGACTTTTAGGATGCTTTTGCTTCAATAGCGATTCGCTGTGGGTGGATATTTCTTTTGGCACGGTAAAGACCATTGGCGCGTTACTCCTGTTTGGTATAGTTTGCTGAAAATTAGTTCACATAGAACAAATAAATTGACCTGTGTATTCAATTTAACGTCATTTTTCTGAATGCAGGCAGAGGGTATAATTTTTGACTGCAATATAGTAGGAGTATCAGATACTTCAGTTCTGCCTTCGGACAACTACTTATCTGACTAAGGAGGCGAAAGTCGTTTTAACGTTAAACGGCGATGTGTTATCGTTTTGTGCAAGCTTGACCATCGAATCCAACCCTGGTTCGCCGAGGTGTCAGCAGCCACAAACAGAAAGAAGAACGATCGAGGTAAGCGGACTAAGCGAAAGTCGCTCTACCGAGATGCTAAAGCACCGGAAGGTCGGTTGGCTACCAAAACAGCAGGAGCGATGGTAGCATGAGCTGCATACCGTTTCTTTCAAACGTTGAAGCATCAAGCATCTAAACGTGGATGTATTGTAGTAGACGTAATGGAAGAATATAGTAGATCTAAAAGCTGTTGAAAGTGTGGACAGAGCCACACAAAATTACCAGGTAACAAACAATTTGTTGCCCCTGAATGCGGTCACGCAATTGGTCGTGACATAAATGGCGCCTTTAACATTTTGTTACAGGCTTTGAGAGATACCTCCGCGTAGTCGTGAGATTGCATCTTACCACATCGCGCCATACACAGTAGAGGCTGATTGCCAGCCTCTACTGGGTTAAATGTATCTGTCCACTATATATATAGGGCATATGGGATGAAACATCACGCTTGTATTGCAATAGGCATCAATCAATATCAGTTACTCCAGCCTTTGAGTTATGCACAAGAGGATGCAGAGGCACTTTACGGTTTTTTGACTGAGGAGGCTGGTTTTGCGCCGGATGGATGTCTGTTGATGACGGATAGCTCGCCGTCGCTGTGGGGTCAATCTACGTATCCGAATCGGGAAAATATTCTGAAATTGACCGAAAGCCTCTGCGCGGAACATCTACAACACGGTGATTTACTGTGGTGTTTTTTTAGCGGCTACGGTGTTAGCTATGAAGGCAAAGATTATTTGATGCCGGTTGATGGCAATCCGGCTGACATTCAGGGTACGGGGATTCCGGTAGAGTTGCTGTTGAATACTCTGAAAAATGCTCCTACGGAAACGGTGTTGGTGCTGGTGGATATGAACCGCAGCCAGACAGTGAAGGCGGGGGAAACGATCGGCACTCAAACGGCTGAGCTGGCCCGGGAACTGGAAATCCCGACGGTGCTTTCTTGCCGCCCCAATCAAGTTTCGCGCGAAACTTCTGCTCTGCGTCAAGGATTTTTTACGACGGCGCTTTTAGAGGGGCTGCGATCGGGACAGTGCATGACGCTTAAGGGTTTAGACCGTTTCTTGAGCGATCGGCTGCCGGAGCTGTGCGACCACCATTTGCGTCCCAAACAAGAACCTTTGATGGTGGTGAATCCTCCTGGAAAGGCTCATTTGGTGATTTTGCCTGATACTGCTGGGGTGCCGAGTGCTGCGTTGGCCGGACGCAACGGCAATATGGCGGTTGGTGTGGCTGATGGGATCGATCGCCCGCAAATGGCTGCGGCTACTGCTCAAATGGAGGTACCCGAGGCAACTCGCAACACTCACGATACGCAGGTCCAGATGCGGTCAGTCGAGCATCCGAATGCTGTCCGGCCGTCCGGTGGGGGGGGCGATCGACCGAACTCGCAACAGCCCGAGGATAGGGATAACGGGGGGTCTGACAAGTCATTTTTACAGCAGCTAATTTTGTGGAGTGGAGCTACGGCTTTGGTGCTGCTGTTGGGTGTTTTTCTGACGAACAAATCGATTTTTATCGGTCAGCAGGAAGGAGATTCTCGATCGCCTGCGGAGAATGTCCAAAACCCCGGGCCTCAAAAATCTGCTGGTGGTGGAGTGGCGCAGAACCAACCGCGCGCGGTGCAAGCAGGGAGTGGAACCAAGCAGCCTCCGTCGAGCCAACAGGTGTGGGCTGAGGCGAAAACTTTCCTCAAGGATGGTTCGGCTTCTAGTTTTAATAAAGCAGTGGTTAAGGCTCGAACGATTGGGCCTAGCGATCCGCTCTACCCGCAGGCTCAGCAGGATATTGAGCGCTGGAGTTTGACGATTTTGGATATTGCTAACGGGCGAGCTGCTAGGGGCAATTTCTCTGGGGCGATCGGTGCGGCTAAATTGATGCCTGATGTGAATCAGGCGGTTTACAATCAGTCGAAACAGGCGATCGCTCAGTGGGAGGAGCTATCCAAAGAGCAAAATGTCAATGCTGCTTTGCTATCGGCCGCTGCGAGTCAAATCAAGCGGGGGGCTGCCTCTTCCTACAGTAAAGGCATCCAGCAAGCGAATAAAATTGGGCCCGGTCAGCCAAAGCATGAAGAAGCTCAGCAGTTGATTGGAGAGTGGAGCGGAGCTATTCTTAAAATTGCTCAGTTGCGTGCCTCTCAAGGAAAGTTGAAAGAGGCAGTTGAAGCTGCTTCGCTGGTGCCGTCGGGTACCAAGAGTTATCAGCCGGCTCAAAAGGCGATCGCCAATTGGAAAACTAAGCTGGAACGCCAGAAAAAAGGTTGATTTAGTGAATATTTTCCCGGTTTACCGCCGGGAAAATATCTTAGCTAGGTGGCTGAGATAAGTCTAGCAATCCCTACATCTTGACACTGGAAAAAGACACCGACACATCGCTCGTCTTAAACAAGAATATTAGAGATTATTTCCCCTCCGCAGAGACAGCGAGAGGGGTTTTTATATGCTATCGGATCGATAGGTGTTTGGAAAGTGAAACATATCCTAGATGCGCGTTAATTGATATTGCTCCTGTACGTCCAAAACCTCGACAAACAGCCTCTTCAGAATAAAAAACCAGGTTTTTTTACCGCCCGGATGGCTGTAGCGATGTTTTTTCTCAAAAAAATGCTTGATACCAAACTCCTCAATAAGTAAGTTTACATCTCAAATTAAATGTTTTTATTTTGGTATGAATTGCTTGTACTAGGCTCTTGATTTTATACTTAATCAAAAGTTTAGCAACTCGCAAATTCGGTTATATATAACTGCTATTTCCCGCCCACTGCGAAGGTCATATCGGCACTTTCAATTTTGAAGGTGCGGCTATTGTCGTCTTGATTTGTTTTACCCATCTTTTTGACTGTTAAGAGCGAGTTACAGATGAAAAACTATTGAAAATTGTGCTATTTTAAAATTATTAGGATTAATCGCTCTGTTATAAATTATACAAAATGAGCCGTAACTCGCAATTGTCGCCGGCGTGCGATCGTCTCCAATGAATTCAGAAAACAAATTCACCGTCACAGAGAGCAAAATGTCGAGTGGGAAGTTGCGAGTCTTCGTTGGCACCGACATCACAAAGCTGCCTTAATTAACACAAATCATGGGTTTGGAATAATAGCTAAAAAATATATCATCAATAAACAAGAATCAAAACTTGCTCGCGTATGGTAGCCACCGTAACAATACGTATGCCTAAAGTTATAGTTCACAGCGAAGCATATGCGGGGATCTAAATCAATAGGGTGAGGTGGTACTGTCTGGGTGTTAAGAGGGGCGATGCAAGAGGAATGTTCGGCGATCGATCCCTTCCCTATGGGGGAGGCTAAAACCTCAGAAGGCAAGGATCTGGAGATTATGCTGAATTTTTTGAGTCCCGGAAAGTAGCACTAGCACTAAACTCTGCATTATTGTAGGAGGCTAGCAAAATTTGTAACAGTTCTTAACTATGAATAATTCTGTGAAAACTGCTAGCATGGTGACACTTTTGCTAGCAAAAACAGATAAAGTAAATAAAGTTGGCTAGCTCTAGAGGCCCCGATCCCCATCCTGGGGATCTTGAATCAATTGGATTCGTACCAAGTGGTTTTATGAGTTACAATTGGAACCAAAGCATCGCTATTTAACTGAGTTCTTTAGTTACTTTTACTTTCTGCTATGAACGTGGATTTTATCAAAGCCCAAGTCAGGTTGCTACAGGGTGCAAGTTCATCGGAGCGAGAAACCCTTATAAAAAACATCGGCGTCTGTGCTGGCGTGATCAGACCCGGAGAGTACGTGACTCCACAGCGGAAGCACGCCATCACTCTCTGGCTGCAAACAAATGCGGTGCGGCTCCGGCTGCCCCAGCTTCCTATGGATTTATCGGGCCACAAGCCTTCACACGGAAGTAATTAAGGGGCAGCGACAGAATCGCATAAATTAGTCAATCTTGTCTAAAAGTGCTTTTTTGTTGAGCCCTACAGGGTCAATGAGACACGATCGAGATTGAAAAAATGTTTGTAGGGACAGTTGGGCCCGAAAAAATGCCTGCGGATCGGAAGCGGCCCACCGCTTTGGCAGACACAGTTCGCGAACGTCAAACCTGCTCGAAAAGTAGATTTGAGTAAGTTTCGCAGAACGGATTATTGTCCACAACTATAACCTGGGTTATTTGCTTTTAGATTTGAGATTCAAGATTGAGTTCGTGCTGGATAAATTTGCTATTTGTCGATCGGCTGAAAAATCAACCCTATCGAATAGGTATAACTAATTACACAGGCAGTCGCGAGACTGCCTTTATTTTTGAGTCCCGAGACGAAACTCGTGCAACTTACAATAAACGCATCTACTTGCAGACAGAGTTTGGAGTTCTCCTCTATTAAATACCGAGCAACTGGGATAGGTATGAATTTCACGCGGTGCAGCATTTGCAGAAGGCCAACCAACAATCTGAAATTTTTGTCGGGGTCGATAGCGGGAGTCGGGCCCGACGGTAACTGTTGGAGATGTGGAACGTTCTGAGGGAGGAGATCCGGTGCACGGCTTGAAGTAGGGAACAATTTTTATTTATGATATTAATATCATCCAACAGAAAAAGTTATTACCATTAACTTGCGTCCTCATATATTTGTCAACAAAAATACTGTGCCGAAAAAACAAAAATTTCCTTATTTAGTTGGTTCCCGATGGACTTCTCATCAAAAAACTTGGGGGTGGCGGCACTTTCAAGTAGTCAACAGAAAAAACGAAGGTCAATGGGTATTTGCGGAAATGGTGGCGGCTTGCGATCCAAATGTCCGTTTCTGGCTGAACGCCAAACAGCTCAAAGACCGATCGCTCTGGGAAGCTGGATGGCAGTCTACACAAGAATTAGAGGAATTAGAAGCGGTAGAGTAAGATATAGCGCTTTGGGGTAGAGTGAGGTAGAGATTAGTCATGGTAATCGAAATAGGGTGAAGTAATGAAAAAAAAACTTGTGTTCTTGGTGTGTTTGCTAATTAGTGCTGGATTGGGCGGTGCAGTTGTCTCCAAGTCGATCGCAATTCCAATTCGCTCTCTTCCCAATACTCTATCTGCGGATATTCCAACTCCCGCAGCAGACTTATCCGGCTTAGTTCTGAGGTTACAAGATTTGCCCGCAGGTTTTAGAGAGATGCCACCTGCGACGATCCAAAAACTGGTCAGCGGTCTCCAAAGCTTAAAACCAGCAAGCGTATTTGCTTATAACAAGAGCGACGATCGGCAGTTTCAACTAATCATAGGATTTACAAAAGATCTAACCAACGCAATCGATCGAACTCAATTTGATGGAGAAATGGGTGCAAATATTTTTGCAGAAGAGTTCTCCAAAGGTTTAAATAGTAGTGCAGACAAGGAAGTTCAGTTTACTACTCTTACTGCTTTAAGCTTAGAAGAAAAAATTGGTGATGTATCGCGTGGGTGGACAAATAAAGGAAAAATACGAGGTGTAACTATGAATGTCGAAATCGCGGTATTTCGACGGGGAAAAATAGGAAATTATCTGATAATGATGTATCTCGACGGTCACAAACCGGCTGTGACTATTAGCGAAGTCGCGCGCCAACTTGACAAGCGCATCGTGGAACTGAAACCTGAGTTAACTCAACCGCAATAAGCTGGTACTGCAAGCGTTCGTTCAGTTGACAGTTGACACTTTACCTAGAAAGAAGAGGATTGAAGTCATGAATCGTATTGTTTTAACTTATCCCGCTCCCGGAGAGGGTTTCAACCAATTATTTATGGTAAAAAAATCAGTTTTCTAACTGCGGATGACTCTCAGATTAGTTATACTAACAAAACTCGCGCACAACTAGCAGACAAACCGAGCTTTTCTGCTAGTTGTACCGATGACTGTAGATGAGAGATTTTAGTCGATCGCACTTGTTGCTGCATCCAGAGATGATATCATGTCTGTGGAATTGCCCGCCATCAAATTTTGTCGTTTGGTTGGGGCAGGTTGATAGATATTGTGGATGTGAATCAGAGATTGTTAGTGAACCCGCCACAAGTATTATGGTTAATTGACCAGGCCAAATCTCGCCCAGAAGCAAGAGATCGATCGCAATAATTGACACCAAAATACCTATGACTGCCGCTGTTTCCTTGCAAAATGCCTGCAAAATCTACAACAAAATCCCCGTTGTCAATGACCTTTCGTTCGCGATTGAAGCCGGAGAAATGTTCGGTCTCCTGGGCCCCAACGGTGCCGGCAAATCGACGACTATTCGGATGCTGACTACGCTGACTAAACCCAGCAGCGGTCAAATTCAGGTAGCTGGATATGACGTGATGCGTCAAAGCTTGCAAGTTAAACAGTCGATCGGCGTTGTGCTGCAACAAACTAGCGTTGATAATGAGCTTTCTGTATGGGAAAATATGGAGTTTCACGGGCGGATGCACCACATCCCCAACCCGAAACGGCAACAGTTGATTAAACAGTGGTTGGGATATGTAGAATTAGCTCAAAGACGGGATGATTTAGTCAAAAATTTGTCCGGTGGAATGAAGCGGAGGTTGCAAATTGCCCGATCGCTTTTGCACGAACCGGAAATCTTATTTTTGGACGAACCGACTGTAGGGTTAGACCCGCAAACGCGACGCAGGTTGTGGGAAATTATTCTAGATTTGAACAAGCAGGGGATGACTATGCTGTTGACGACGCATTATATGGATGAGGTAGAGTATTTGTGCGATCGCATCGGGATTATGGACGGCGGTAAGTTGATTCAATTGGGAACGTTGGCCGAACTGCGACAGGAACACGGTCAAGGCTTGGTGGTGAAGCAAATTGGCGATCGCTGGGAATACAAGTTTTTCCCGACTTTGGAAGAAGCGAATTTTTATCTGGATGCGAAAGAGGATAAGACTGGTATGATGGTTCGTCCTTCTAATTTAGAGGATATTTTTGTAGAACTGACTGGCAGACAGTTAGATTGATTAATGTCTAATTGCTTTTTTCCGGTTCTCCTAGATAACTCCATCCTTCTCAATTCAACACTCAACGTCTCTATTTCTAATTACAAATTCCCCAATGACTCGTTTAGCCACAACAATAGAAGCCATACTTTATCTAAAAGGTCAGCCGGTGTCGCTTGTAGAAATTGCCGAGATTGCCAAGTGCGATCGATCGTCCGCCGAAGACGCGATTATCGAGCTCATGTCTGACTCATCCCGCCGCGACAGTGCCCTAGAAGTCGTCGAAACTCCGACGGGATACAGCCTGCAACTGAGAGACGAGTTTGCCAGTTTAATGCAAACTTTAATACCCCCAGAATTAGGTGTTGGGGCTTTGCGGACGCTGGCGGCGATCGCCCTCAAAGGTGGCATCGCGCAGCCAGATTTAGTGAATTTGCGGGGTTCGGGGGCTTACCAACAAGTGCAGGAACTGGTAGAAATGGGTTTCGTGCGGAAACGGAAGCCAACGGAGGGGCGATCGTACTGGCTACAAGTTACCGAAAAATTTCACCGGTATTTTCAAGTAGACCAATTACCCAAACAATTACAACTTGACTTTCAGGCAAATTTGTACCCAAGCAATGACGAGTAGTTTGAATTGACGTGACGTGACGTATTCCCCGGCATAAATGCACGGGTAGCTCTTAAAAGATGTTACGAGGCCGGTTTGAAACCCGCCTCTTCACCTTTTTTCCTGCTTCGTAGACTCTTAACTAGACTGTTACCAGTCCCCGTCAAGATATTCGACCCAGGCAATCTATTTCGGCGTTGCTGAGTTATAGTATGAATAGGAGGAATAATTTATGCAATGTCCAGAATGTAAATCAACCCATATCCGTAAAAACGGCAAGAAAAAAGGAA
>NZ_JAEQCI010000004.1:0-1044 GCF_020738565.1 Microcoleus sp. PH2017_12_PCY_D_A
CCGCATAATCTCCATGCTGTTCTGCAATCTGCGGAAAATTTAGAGCCTCTGCCTCACAACTGACGGCTCACTCTCATCCCCCTTAATTGGGGGATTTTCGTGTCCACAGGTTTGTAGACAAATTGTTGACACTGTAGACAGAATGAGTTATTGTAGACAAATGCTGTTTACAAGTGTCTACAATGAGTCAAAGTCAAGTTATATCGTTCAGAGCCTCCGGTCACTTTCTCAACTGGATAGAAGCTCAGAGGCTGGAGGGTGAGTCGGTAAGCCAAGCTGCACAACGCATTCTCAAGGAAATTTCAGGCACGTCTACACTGTCTACAACAAGGAAAGATGTTGTGTCTACAATGTCTGCGGATTTGTCTACACGAGGCAATGATAGTTTCGTGTCTACAGACGTTGTAGACATTGTAGACAGGACTGTAAGTTCAAGTCTTGACCCCGTGATGGAACGCATGGCCACCATTGAGGAACGGCTGGGAAAATTGAGAGCCTGAGCGATGGCAACGATGAATCGCTCAGGCAGGAATTGAAAGCGGCCAACAAGCAACTCACAGAATGGGATGCAGAACTGAATCAGTTACACGAACGCAACGGCGATTTGGTACTGAAAGTTCAGATGCAGGAGCAAGAACTCAAGGAAGCGCGACGCGATCGGGAAGCAAACAAAAACTCGGCTCTGACCGCCGCAGAATTCCCAGAGCCGGCTGACTTGCTCAACCAGTTGAAAGCGCGACGTAAAAAATCAAGGGCGGACTTGGCCGACATGGAGGTGCTTTTGGAAATACTTAGCTCAGAGAGTTAACCCGTGCCTACCAAGGGATGGCTGAATACCACCTGTCTAAAAGAAGTAGTGTTGTGCAATTGTTGTGTAAGACCACTGCACAACAAATGCACAACAAATGCACAACAAATGCACAACAAACAATGTTTCAGGCAGTCTGTCCGTTGGGGGGAAAACGTCTGAAACTCTTGTCATGTATAGGTTTAGTTAACGGGTACGGCAGGACTTGAACCTGCGGCTCGCTGCTTAGAAGGCAG
>NZ_JAEQCI010000136.1:0-13631 GCF_020738565.1 Microcoleus sp. PH2017_12_PCY_D_A
TTCGTAGTGAGGACTTCAGTCCTAAAAAAATCTAAGAAAAGGACTAAAGTCCCTACTACAAACCAGGTTCGTAGTGAGGACTTTAGTCCTAAAAAAATCAAGAAAAGGACTAAAGTCCCTACTACAAACCAGGTTCGTAGTGAGGACTTTAGTCCTAAAAAAATCTAAGAAAAGGACTAAAGTCCCTACTACAAACCAGGTTCGTAGTGAGGACTTTAGTCCTCAGGAAACACAAAAAAAAGGACTTCAGTCCTTACTACAAACAATAATGATTAAATCTGATTCTGGGGCGTTGGTTCGACGGCGCCCCAAAAATCTTATTTGGATGGCTTTACAGGCTTGATAACAGCCTCAGAAGGCTTAACAGGAACCTTGCCTTGTTTCGCCATAGCTTCGTAAATCATGGCTGCTACTTCCGCCCGAGTTGCTGTTCTATTCGGCTGCAAAAGTGTGGGCTTTGGATGGTTGACAACAATGCCAGCTTCCGTCGCTGCGGCTACTTTGTTGAGAGCCCATTTCGGCACTTTTTTCCTATCTGTATAAACTTGTAATGTTTGGTTGGGTTTTGCTGACGGTTTCAGGTTTAAACCGCTAGCTAAAGATGCTATTACTTCCACGCGGGGAACTTCTTTGTCGGGACGGAAGGCATTGTCTGGGTATCCTTTAAGATATCCTGTTTTGACGCTGTGGTCGATCGCCCCAGCGATCGGGCTATTGTCTTTTACGTCTTTAAAATCAACGGGTTTTCGCCGGGGTTCCTTGTCAGCTATTCGCTGAATCAAGCGCGCTAATTCTGCCCGCGTCATCGGTTCGTCGGGACGAAACTTGTTGTCGGCGAGCTCGGTAAAGATTTTACGATCGACTAAAGCGACAATAAACGGACGCGCCCAATATTTTTCAGGCACATCGGAGAGTTTAACGGGCCCAGCTTTTGGTTTAGCCGCTTTTGGTTTGGTAATGACTGGAGGGACAGTCTCGCGTTCAATTGGCGCTTGGGGAACAACAACCGTCCCCATGGGAGGAACTGCTGGTAAAACCGGCCCGATAGGTGCGATAGCTACGACATCCGGTTGCGAGGGAACGATCGTTCTAGCGGGCGATCGCACTTCAGGACTCGCCTCCGGTGGCGTTAATATTGTAGAGTTCCCAGGTGCAGCAGCAGGTTGAGAAAAAACGGCTGGAAATTGCCAACTTCTGGCATTCAATCGATCGGGATTTCTGCCTGTTACCCAAAAGAAAATTGCTCCCATCGTGCCGAAAGCAACCACGATCGCAATCAATTCATCAAATCCTAAAGGGTTTCTTTTCCCTGACGGAGGTTGTGAAGAAGACATACTTGTCACCTACATATCAATGTAGCAATTAAATCACATATTTTTTGAGTCTGCCGGAGTTTCAAACCCCCACTGTGAATTATAGATTTTTGGCTCACCAGCCGCTACAAAATTTATGTTGATTTAGCGTGACACGATCGCAGTTGCTGATGAAAGGCAATCTCATTCCTCAGCGCCTTCTGCCGCTTCCGAAAGAGCGACTCCGACTCGGTTGGCGGGAACTCCTGCCGCTACCAAAACTCGGACTGCGCCTGTTTTGATTTTGACCGGGCTGCGATCGCCTCAAAGTGCTGCCGCCGTAACCCGAACCAGTCGATCGATTGGCCCCTGGCTGTGCTGGGCGTCTTACTGGCACCTTCGATGCGGGCGATCGCAAGCGCCCCGTCGTCCTTAAAACTTGACGGTTTCTCACAGCCGGAGGCGGGGCTTGGTAGCGAGTTTGATATTGGTTCACAGCTTGCCGGTAAGTATTGCCGTACCCGCCATAGCCTGTCATAATTCCTGGCTGATAGAATGGCGGCACGTAATATCGCGGTGTAAATAGCAAACTGCCGATCGCCTGACCGGCCAAAGCCCCCGCAAACGGCGCCCAGAAGCCTGATTGCTGCCGAACTACCACTGTTTGGGGCTGACCTGTTTGAGGATTGTTAACAGTTTCGGTAACGTTGTGAACGTACTCAATTTTAAAATCTTCAGTCAAATGCAGCACAGGTTTATTGTTATCCAGACTGAGATAACTTTTCTTACCTGCCGAGATTTCTTCATCCGTCAACCGAGCCATTTGCAAATCGGTAGTGCGGTAAACCGGGGGACTGCCGGGGGGAGTATTCAGCAACATCAAACTGTATTCCCCATCAGCATCGTTGTAGGTAGCTTGCTGTACGGGATATTGGCCTTGACTCAAGTTATTATTATTGCTCGGCGCAGGACGCACTGTGTTAACATTCCGATTAGCCGCTGGATTATTATTGACACCAGGATTTACAGGAGTTTCTGTGCGAGGAGAACCGCAGGCGGTTGCCGTCCACAAAAAAGTTAAAGCCATTAAATAAATTGTCAGTTTTCGCAGCATCATAAATAATTGGGAATTGGGAATTCGGAAGAAAGCCAAACAGGGCATTGGTAGCCAATCACAAATAACTAATAACTAATAACTAATTACTCCCTCCTTAAAGGGGAATGAGTTCGGGGAAATTGACCAAAACTTGGTCGTTGGTGAGTTCGTCTCCCAACTGGGCCGGAGAAAAGTGAACTTGCACAGCTCGCAGCCTTTCCTGGTAATGTAAATTAATCAGCGCTTTTAAACCGACTTTCAAGGCGCTAATGTTAGCCAGGTCAGTTTCTAGGGCGGGAACTTCGCCTTCATAAGCAACTGTCAGCATCACCACGACATTTCTAGTTACCGGCAAAGACAAGGGGGAATTTTTGTCGTAAACAGATGTGCTGTATTGAGGCTCGCTCAGATAGCGATCGGCTGAATCAGTAAAAATTTCATCTACATAATCGCCTGCTTCGCCTTCATCCCAAAAAACATCGCCTTCATTGGCCGCTGCTTGCCAGTAGTTGTCATACTGCAACAGGTGATTGCAAATTTGAACCAGCCCTTCTCCTAACACTGCTACGTCGCCATCGGCATCAATTGCTTCTCTGGCGGTGCGGTTGAGAACTCCTAACAGCGGTGCAACTTCTTCGCCTGTTAGCTGAAGGAAGATGCGACAAACTGCAAATCGAGTTTTACCCGTAAATTGATTGAATCGATCGCGCCAAGCATTCATAATAACCTATAGTTTTTCATCTCTAGGGCTATATTTCCAACGATAGCAGGCGATTTGAACTCTTGCCGTCTAACCTCAGATTGAGATCGAGGGCCTACATGAGCGATCGCGTCGGTGAACTGTATCGCTTTGACTCATCTAAATTTAAAGTGTCGGTATGAGACTCGAATTGCCAGCATTGGCTCTCCTATCAGGAAAAGCATAAAGCATCTGCCACGATCTGCGGTTTCCTTATGGCATCAAAGATTTATCTAAGGAATGAGAATTAAATAACTTATAATTTGATGGTTCTTGTGGGATGGGCGGGAGAGCCCGTCTCTAAAGGACGGGCTCTCCCGCCCATCCCACTTTCTTTGTGTAAATTATTTAATTTGCGATCCTAATTCAAGTCTATTGAGTTAATTACTTGCAGAAACAACTGATATCATGTCCAGTCAATTACCATAAGAAAAACCGTTCGTAGTACGGACTTAAGTCCGCAACATTGAAGCGGACTTAAGTCCGCACTACGAACCAATCTTTTTGCATTTAATCGACAGGATATGACGCAGTAACCTGGTTCCAGCGAGGAAAATACACAGGTTGCAGCTTAGGATCGTGAATTAAATAATTTTCATTGTTCTTGTGGGATGGGCAAGAAGAACAATGAAAATTGCTGTGTTTATTTAATTCCCATCAAAAAACCTCCAATCTTGTAAAACTGGAGGCTTGGTTAGCGAATACTTGGGTTTGAGATAACTATTTGACGATCGCACTTTGGCCTTGTTCGATCGCACTTTCAGAACTCACATCGGCAACTTGCGCTACGGGCAAATCCAGCTCGCCGCCCGGGGCTTCCGGGTGTTCGCGAACGCCTGCAAACGCATCTGCAGGCTCAGCTACACCTGCATCTGCGATCGGCTCTTCAAAAACTTCAAAATTATCGCTCATCGCATCGCAAGCAGCAGAGGCCCGCTGACCGGCACGGTAGCTCATGTAGGCCGCACCTCCACCCAAAATCCCAGCCAAACCCAGGAAACCGAGAGCTGCTGTTTTGTAGGATTTCCACGGATTCATGCGATCCGAGCCGCCGGAACCTAGGAGCGTTGGCCCAGAAGCAGATTGAGCAGCCCCAGATTTTTTGTAGGAACAGGGAAAAGCAGATGCGGCGTCACCTATGGCGATGCTGCTCGCGATCGCGACGGTAGAAGCAATGCCAGCTAACACTTGAAATTTCTTCATGGTGCTGTGGATTTTGTAAAGGATAATTAAAAAATTAATGGTAACAGCTCTTTACAAATCTATCAACTTGGAGGGCCGCCCAAATCACAGATCGATCGCAACTGCCAACAAGTGCCAGATCGCAATTAAAATTTCAAACAGCTTGTTTAAAAACCTGAAATCCTTGTGTTGTAAAGGTTTTGATTAACAAATCGGTAGAACTTAAAGTCAAATTAGCCAACATTTCCATCGCGCCCAAATTAGAAAATCTGAAGTCAGACAATAGAAAATTTAATCACGGGGCTACCCACACTTGATGACAAACCACTTTTAAGGCTACTTTTGAAAAGACTTAGTTATTGGAAAAACTCTTATTTTTATGACAGACAGCGGGAATCAAGGCATTGAGCGATCGGCTCATCGATTGTTGGTGACAGGCGGAGCTGGATTTATCGGCTCGAATTTTGTGCATCACTGGTGCAGCAGCTATCCGGGCGATCGAGTAATCGTACTCGACGCTTTAACCTACGCCGGCAACCGACAAACCCTGGCAAGTCTCGAAGGAGGAGAAAATTTTCGGTTTGTCCAGGGCGATATTTGCGATCGTACCCTAGTCGATACCTTGCTCAAAGAAGAAAACATCAACACAGTCGCCCACTTTGCCGCAGAATCCCACGTAGACCGATCGATTATCGGGCCAGGCGCCTTCGTTCAAACCAACGTAGTCGGAACCTTCACACTCTTAGAAGCCTTCCGCAAGCACTGGGAAGCCATTGACGACTTGTCTGTGAAATCACAAATGCGCTTCCTCCACGTTTCCACCGACGAAGTTTACGGCAGTCTCGGCCCCGACGACCCAGCATTTACCGAAACCACCGCCTACTCCCCCAACAGTCCCTACTCAGCCTCCAAAGCCGGCAGCGACCACCTCGCCCGCGCCTATTTCCACACCTACGGCGTCCCGACAATCATCACCAACTGTTCCAACAATTACGGCCCCTATCACTTCCCCGAAAAGCTGATTCCATTAATGTGCATCAATATGCTACTGGGCAAACCGCTGCCAGTATACGGCGACGGTCAAAACGTGCGAGATTGGCTGTTCGTGCTCGACCACTGCCGCGCCTTAGATGCCGTTATCCACCGCGGCCAGCCCGGAGAAACCTACAATGTCGGCGGCAACAACGAGGTAAAAAATCTCGATTTAGTCAAAATGCTCTGCCAGCTAATGGACGAATTAGCTCCTGATTTGCCCGCGCGTCCTTGCGAACAACTGATCTCTTTTGTCAAAGACAGAGCAGGGCACGATCGGCGTTACGCTATAGATGCCAACAAAATTAAAACAGAATTAGGTTGGACTCCCTCAGTCACCGTTGAAGAAGGTTTGCGGCAGACCGTGGAATGGTACTTAGCCCATCGCGAGTGGTGGGAACCCCTACTTTCCGAGGAATATCAAACTTACTACAGCAAAATATACGCCAATTAGTCAGTGGCGTGCGATCGATCCCATCTAGCCTGTGAATCATTAACCGGGTTTTTTAACACTTATCAAGGTCTTCAACCAAGTATTTTAGTTAAAAAACCCGGTTTCTCCGTAATTTATGATTTGATTTAGTGCACTTTTATATCATAAATATTCACCCTTGTCAATCTTTGTGAAGATTTAGTTAAAACTCATCCGTCAAACATATATGCAACTGTTTGTAGCTGATAATTTCAATATAGGGCAATACGGTTCAGAAGACGGGCGCGGTTGAAACCGCGTCTTGTCAAGCAAAACCCGGATGGTGCGCGGGTTGAAGAACAAGCGATTAAAATTACGTTTTCTTCTTCAGTCCGCGCACCATCCGGACATCGTTTGACAAGACGCGGTTTCAACCGCCGTCTTATACCATTTTTTTAAAGATGTGCTCTGGATGAAGTCTTAGCGCCCCCGAAATCGCGGGGGGGTTGGGGGGGTAATATCTAGCGCTACTTTATGAAAATGGTATTATCTAAAAACAGAAAGCAGCAATGACCGAAATCAACTGGCTAAAACACATCCAAGAACCGAAATACTGGCTGTTAGGCATCGCCTCCGGTTTGATTGCCCTGCAACTGACTCTAACTTCCAGAACCAACGACACAGACCTATTCGGCACAATGTTACTGTTTTGGGGAGTTGTAGCATTTCTCATTTGGGAAAGGCACGAATCCCTAACCTTTGAAAGCGGAATTTTTGCCAGCTTCTTTGGCGCCTCATTAATTGCTTTCATCTTGCTCAAAAGTTCTTCAATATTTGGCTACGACTTTTTTATCAGGGCTGCGCCTTTCTTGATAGGAATAAGTCTGGCGTTGCTAGCTTCCGGAACAAAAGGACTGAAACAATATTGGCAGGAACTGCTAATTCTTGCCTATACAGCTATTCCTCCCGGATTGATCGGAGTATTTGTTGATGTAGCCCTATACACAGCAAAAGTTTCAACTTTCATCCTGCACTATATAGGATTTGAAGTTCAGCGCAAAGGAGTTTTTCTCATCCTAGAAAAGGGCAGCGTCGAGGTATATCACGGCTGTTCGGGGGTGAATGCAATTCTACAATTGTTAGGACTAGCGCTGGTTTTCTTGCTGATGTTTCCGACAACTGTGGGGCAGAAAATTGTAGTACCGCTCGTTGCAGTCCTGATTGCATTTGTAGTTAATGCCGCGCGAGTTGCTCTCATGGCAGTGCTAGTATCGCTATCTCAACCCGAAGCATTTAAATACTGGCACGAAGGAAATGGTTCGGTAGTCTTTTCGATGATTGCTGTATTGATTTTCGGTTTATTCTGCTGGTTTGCCATCTTAAAAAACGAACCACAAAATCAGGAACAATAAAATTGCTAATGGCTACTACCTATTGGAAACCAGTTAGAATTTCTCTTTTGGCTGTTACTCTTGCAGGGGTTCTATTAGTCACAGGCAAGTTGACATTCTATCCCTCGACTGGCAACAGTTTCGCAACCAAGTTTGAATTTCCCGAGTCAGTGCCTCTCGCAGACTGGAAACTACAAAAGAGCGCGCCACTGAAAATTAGCGATACTTCAGAAGTCAAGGCTGCCAGAAAGTATGAATATCAAAAAAGTAACATTGCTTTAGAAATAGAGATGCGCTATGTGGTAGGCACCATCGGGGATGTGGAAAGTATGATGAAGGGACATACTATTCTGAAGTCGTCTCCTGGTAAACTAACATTAGCAAACACTCAAGGCGCGGGGTTTCACGGAATTTTGCTGTTGCAAAATCGACTGTATTTGAGTTCCTGTATCAATCCTCGCGGCAGTCCTACAGTCACTTCCCAACAGTTTAGATACAATCGAAATACTCGCGATTGGCAGCCGAACCGCATTCTGTTTTGGCTGTTGGGTAGGGGAAATATTCAAGACAGGCGCTGTTTGTGGACTCAGATGTCTGTGCCTTTGGATAAAACAACTCCAGAAAATGCCCAAAAACTGCTAGAAAATGCTTGGGTTTCTTGGTATGGGTGGTGGCAGCCGCGATTTCCCGAACCTTAAGTGAAGTCAATAGGACTTGCCCGCGACTGGTCAGAAACCGGGTTTTTTACGAAAATTATTCGCAGTAGCCCGCAGATTAGGTAAAAAACCCGGTTTCTTTGCTCTTAGTGCGTAAGTCCCGATCGATAGAGATTGTTTTTGTTAACAACAACTGTGATGATTTTATGAATGACGTACAAGGCGAGCAAGGTTTTTCTATCTACAGACTGCGTTGGATTGGCTACGGTCTATTAATTCTATCTTTATTAGATACGATCGCAGTTTTGATACCAGCAAATTTCGGCAATCGCGTCTGGGAATTGCAGACAATTGGCGCAGTAGTGGAACGGGTGCCAGTTCCTCTTTTGGCAATGGCGCTGATATTTTTTGGCGAAGGATACGATCGCAGAAGTTTGGAAAACATTCTTTTGAAAGTTTTGTCTTGGGTGTGTCTGCTGCTGGCGGTGGTTTTTCTGTTGATGATGCCCTTGGGAATTTTTGGCACTATCTATGTCAACAACCAAAACGACAAGCAAATTACTACTCAAGCCAACCAACAATTAGCTCAGTTGCAGCAGGTGGAAGACAAGCTAAACAAGGGTACTCCTGAAGATTTAAAGAATTTGGCAGGGGAACTTAGCCGTTTGGGAGTGCAAGCGAATACGCAAAACCCGCAGGAATTGAAAAGCCAAATTCTTTCGAGAATTACTCCGGCTAAGGAACGGTTGCAGGCCCAAAGCGCCACGGTGCAGTCGAGTCAGCGCACGGGGTTATTTAAAAATGCTGTTAAGTGGCTGTTGGGCGCGCTGATTTCTAGCGTTTTGTTTTTCACGATCTGGCGCGGTACTGATTGGGCTAGGTAGTAAGTATTGGTGTCAAATTAAGTCTGAAACCATTGAATAATTTCGCTTTAATCTGAGTCCATATCCCCCTCGCATACCCCTTAAGAAGGGGGACTTCGATCGGATTCTTGTCCCCCCCTTTTGTAAGGGGGGTTAGGGGGGATATTTCTTAACTCAAGCCTATTGTATTATTTTAAGCTACCTGGTTTCTGCGTCCAGAACTGTTGAAATGTCGATCGCCCTTAGGCGATTTAATCACAGTATTTAGTCGATCGATCTTGAGTCATTACTGACTTATGGTCGATCGACCTTCTCTTCAACCCGTCTTAGTTAAAGTATATTTTCATACCACATCTCGTTACAAAAAGCAATGACCGAGGTCATGATTATTTGTTGAGGTCGATCGCCATCTTCTTCAGTCCGCCAGAGTATAATCAAATCAATCAGTTAAACGACATCTGCCTGCAGATAGATTTTGCAAAAAACTAGACGATAATCCCGTAAAGTTATGTAACATCGAGCTTCCAGCAGCCAGCGTGTCAGATGCTGCATGCACTCCCAGCTCGCAGAGAAACTATTTAAATTTAGGGTGCAATATCACAGCCAGTATCTAAAACCAAGCCAATAGCCTTCTTTCGAGGTGCAGGCTATTTTAAACCTTAAATATATCCCAACTAGATGCCCCAGAAAATTCACTTTATATCGGGACTTCCGAGATCTGGCTCAACCTTACTCGCGGCCATCCTGCGGCAAAACCCCCGGTTTCACGCTGCGATGACTAGCCCTGTGGGTGGTTTAGTCGATCGAATGTTAGAAGCCATGAGCGAAGACAATGAATTTTCTGTGTTCATTTCCGATGAACAAAAACGGGCGCTGATTATGGGAATTTTTTCTGCCTATTATCACCCGCAAGCAGAAAAAGAAGCGATCTTCGACACCAATCGCCTGTGGTGCAGCAAGTTACCATTAATTAGAGAACTATTTCCCGAAGCTAAAGTGATTTGCTGCGTCAGAAATATCGCCTGGATTATGGACAGCATCGAATTACTAATTCGGCGCAACGCCTTTGACATTTCGCGGTTATTTAACAATCCTGCCGAACGAGCTACAGTTTACAGCAGAACTGAAGCATTAAGTCAAGCATCGCGTTTAGTTGGTTATGCTTATAACGCCCTCAGAGAAGCATTCTACAGCGAACAAAGTGCATCTCTTCTACTTGTTGATTACGAAATATTAACCATAAAGCCTGCTAAAACGATGTCCCTAATTTATCAATTTTTGGGCGAATCACCTTTCGAGCATGATTTCGAGAATGTTCAATACCAAGAACCGGAATTCGATAACAGACTCCAAACAAAAGGATTGCATCAAGTGCGTTCTCAAGTTGAATTTAAACCGAGACAAACGATTTTACCGCCCGATTTGTTTGAGCGATTTGATGGCTTATCTTTTTGGACAGATTCAACAAATAGCCGTGCCAGCGCAATTGTAGCGAAAACTCAACAAACCGTAAAACCTTAGCCTCGATCCCCCCTAACCCCCCTTAAAAAGGGTGGGACTAGAGCGTTCAAAGTCCCCCTTCTTAAGGGAGATTTAGGGGGATCGAAACTTGAATGTAAACAATAGATATCAATGATTTCAGCAATTATGAACTTACCAACCGCGAACAAGCAAATCATTTTCGTAGACTCCTCTGTACAGGATTATCAAAGCCTGATTCAAGGCATAGATGCCGCTCAGATTTTCATTTAAAATGAAAATCTGAGCGGCATTGAGCAAATTACAAAAGCCTTGGCTAATCACAAAGAGATTGAAGCCGTGCATATTCTTTCACACGGGAGCGAAGGCAGTCTAAAACTAGGTTCGGACGTACTGAATGGAAATGATATAGAAAGTTTCAACACAGAGCTCAAACAGTGGGGAAATGCTCTGACAGAAAACGGAGATATCCTACTTTATGGATGCGATGCAGCCGCCACAGAAACTGGCAAGAATTTGGTCAAGCGATTGAGTGAAATCACAGGTGGAGATGTCGCAGCATCTAACGACTTGACGGGAAATGCTGCAAAAGGCGGTGACTGGGATTTAGAAATAGTAACTGGCCAGATAGAAGCCGCCGTACCGTTTAATCTGGAGGCGATGGCAGATTATGACTATACACTGGCTAACTTTAACGTCACAGTCGCAACCGATGATGGCAGCGGCACCGCAGCAGGCACTTTGAGCAAAGCAATTTTAGACGCGAATGCAGCAGCCGGAAATGACACCATTACCCTCGCCACAAATGTCACTGTTACGGGGGTAATGAAAACCCTAGTTAACAGCAACATTGATTTTATTGGCAATAACTTTAGTGTCAGCGGTGGGAATGCTTTTCGCCCCTTCTTTGTCAAGTCGGGAACTGTCAATTTCACTAATTTGACTATCACCAATGGACTGGCACAAGGGGGAAATAGTTTCCCTGGTGGTGGCGGCGCTGGCATGGGTGGCGGTTTGTTTATCTACGGTGGCACTGTGGGGTTGAATAACGTCACCTTTAATAACAATAGCGCGATCGGTGGCGCCAGCAGCAATGGCATCAACGGCGGCGGCGGCGGGATGTTTGGCAGCGGGGGCTTTGGCGGCGGTGGCCTGTTTGGCTCGGGCACAGGCCTCACTGGTGGCTACGGTGGCAATGGTGACTACGGCGGCTTTGGCGGCTTTGACGGCGGCGGCAGCGGGGGCTTTGGCGGCGGCGGGGGCTTTAGCAGCTATACCGGCGGCGGCGGGGGCTTTGGCGGCGGCGGCGGGGGCTTTGGCGGCGGCGGCGGCTTTGGCGGCGGCGGCGGCGGCTTTGGCGGCGGGGGCGGGGGCTTTGGCGGCGGCGGCGGCGGCGGCGCCGGCGGCGGGGGCGGGGGCGGGGGCTTTGGCGGCGGCAACGGCGGAGGCATCACCTCTGTCGGCGGTGGCGGTGCCGGTTTCGGGGGTGCCATCTTCATCCGCAGTGGCTCCTTAACCCTCAATAACGCCACTTTTACGAACAATACAGCCACAGGCGGCACGGGTTTCAATAGCGGTCAAGGCAAAGGTGGGGCAATTTTCGCCATGACATCCCTCACCAACAGCAATGGCAACGACCAAGGGATGCCAACTGTTTTGCC
Organism: Microcoleus sp. PH2017_12_PCY_D_A; assembly: GCF_020738565.1. Classification (NCBI taxonomy): domain Bacteria; kingdom Bacillati; phylum Cyanobacteriota; class Cyanophyceae; order Oscillatoriales; family Microcoleaceae; genus Microcoleus; species Microcoleus sp. PH2017_12_PCY_D_A. The sequence goes on from NZ_JAEQCI010000136.1 coordinate 11,804, forward strand.
CACAGTCACCACATTGGGAGCAACCTTCACCAGCAACACCGCAGACAGCCAAGCTGGCACTCCTGGTGCTAACACCCCCACCAATGGTCAAGGAGTTAACCAAGATAATAACGATGTTTACGGCAGCATCAACACCGCCCCCGTCCTTGCCGATACCACCGTCACCCTCACCAACATCCTTGAAGACTCAGTAGCACCCACAGGCGCAGTCGGCACCCTCATTTCCGCCATTGCAGCCATCGGTACAGGTCAAAATAACATCACCGACCCCGACACTGGCGCAGTAGCAGGCGCAGCCATCACCGCCGCCGACACCACCAACGGCACTTGGTTCTACACCATCGACGGCGGCACAACTTGGAATGCCTTGGGCGCAGTATCCGCTACCAACGCCCGCCTACTCGCCGCCAATGCCAATACTCGCATTTACTTCCAACCAACTGCCAACTACTCCGGCACTATCCCCACCGCCCTCACCTTCCGCGCCTGGGATCGAATAACTGGTACTAACGGCAGCACCGCCAACACCAGTAACAACGGCGGCGGCAGTCCCTACAGCACCGCCACAGACACAGCCGCCATCACCGTTGACGACAACGACATCGCATATACCGTTACAGTAGATACTGCCACCTTCGCAGAAGGCAACTCGGGCAGTCAAACCAGAACCTACACCATCACTCGCACGGGTGCAACCACAGTCGCCAGCGCTGTCAATTATGCCATTACCGGCACGGCTGACAGCACCGACTACAACAACATCGGCGGCACATCCGGTGCCACCGCTGCAACAGGCACCATCAACTTTGCCGCCAACGAAACCAGCAAAACCATCACCTTAAACGTTAATGGCGACACAACACCAGAAAACGACGAAACCATCACCGTCACTCTTTCCAACCCCACGGCTGCAACAGGTTACGCTGCTACCATCACCGCTCCCACCAGTGCTACCACCACAATCAATAACGATGATTTACCCAGCGTTAACTTCGGCGCGGCTACCTACAGCACCACAGAAAACACCACCGCTAACACAGTAACCATCCCAGTCACCCTTTCAGCAGTTCCCCTGACTAATGTCACCGTACCCATTGTTATCAACGCCAGCAGCAGTGCGACACAGGGTGCTGGTGCAGATTACACACTCTCCACCACCTCTATTACCTTTCTGGCAAATACCACCATCCTCACCCAGGATGTAGTCGCCACCATCAACCCCGACAACATCCCAGAAAATGCCGAAACCGTAACCCTCGACTTTGGGACAATTACAGGCGCCACTGCCGGCACAACTACTCCTTCGACAACAGTCGCAATTGCGGCTAACGATGCAATTAGTTATGCAATTGCCACATCACCCACTACCTTAACCGAAGGAAATAGCGGTACTCAACCAGTCACATTTACCGTCACTCGCAGCGGTGGAATTGGGGTAGCAAGTACAGTTAACTATGCAATTGCTGGCACTGCTGATAGTTCCGACTACAGCAATATTGGCGGTACATCAGGTGCTACTGCTGCAACGGGAACCATTAGTTTTGCTGCGAATGAAACCAGTAAAACTATCACCTTAAATGTTTTGGGAGATACTGTTGTTGAACCTAACGAAACAATTATTGTCACTCTCTCCAATCCCAATTTAACCGCAGCACCGGAAAGCTCAACAATCACCGCAGCTACCGCAACCACAACCATTAACAACGATGACACGGCAACTCCAGAAATCCAAGTTTTAGACGGGACAACAGACATAGTTGATGGTACTACAAGTGCGATCGACTTTGGCAGTGCATTAATTGGTGCGACTCTCAACAAAACCTTTACC